>NZ_QTMW01000060.1:0-26700 GCF_003604005.1 Bacteroides sp. OF03-11BH
CTCTAAGTACTTGGTATATATTTTTATTTTTTGTTACTCATTGGTTGATTTATTTACAGTCCCACCATACGTGAGTTGCCATCGTATCTCCTCTTTTAGTCTTGGACTCTTGTGTCAATGTCGCAACTGCTGCTTCTACGCTTTCTCTATTTTCACGATATTCATCAGTTGGATATGGCATGCGTCGTGCACCTTCCGCATCATTAACAATTCCTCCACTTGCATTTGCTGCCATTGGCATTAATTTAGGATAGCCTGTACGACGGTACTCAGTCCATGATTCCATACCATTTGGAAAGTTTGCAATCCATTTTTGAGTAATAATCTGTTCTAAGCTTTTTTCAAAATCACCTCCAGACCATGCCACAGTTACATTTGTATTAATAGCTCCAGAGTAATCATAAGTTTGGGCACTTTGTCCTTTCAGTGGATCTTTATATGCTTCTACTTTTCCCGTACTTGCAAGATAATTTTCGACTCCACTGGTAATTCCGTTTTCTTCAAACGACAAACGGATTCCTTCCTCATAGAAGTCTTTAGCTGTTCCTCCCATGTTCCAGTTACGAAGAGCTCCTTCAGCACGCAAGAAAGCGACTTCTGATGCACGGAACACAACTATATTATCACTCGTAGTGACTTTCATACAAGAAGAGCCTTGTGACCAGGAGTTATATTGTCCTTGCAGAATACCCCGACGTAAACCTACATAACTTTCTTCTCCAGTATATGCATTTCCCGACACGGTGCCAAAAGTACTTTTATCATAATATGCTTCGCGACGAGGATCGTTGTATGCATTCATGTAGCAGGTTAAATCCGCTGAAATTCGTGCATCTGACCATAGTACCATAAAACGTTGCCATGGATTATGATCGGCAACTTTACGATAAGCGCCATCAGTTGCAGCAGTCATAACACCTGCTGCTACAGCTTCTTCAGCCAATTGCTGTGATGTTTTTCCATTCACGTTAAATCCTGCTACATAGCAAGTACGCATCGCCATTCTTAGCTTCAAAGAGTTGGCAAACTTATACCATGCTGATGTATTGCCATTATAAATTCTATCAGCACTTGAGCTGAAGCTTTGGTTGCCAAACTTTCCTAATACTGTAATAATATTATCCAAATCTTCTAGCATTTTGGCATAGACAGCTTGCTGAGAATCATAAGGGGATTTGATCGCATTAGCTGCACCTACTTTTGAATAAGGGATGGGACCATATGTATCTGTTACACGTAACATTACGACGATACGATATAACTCGGCCAACGATAAGAAAAGTTCATCATCGCTTTGATTTTTCAAATTGAAGTAATCAGGATAAAACTTTGAATAAAAATCATTGAATGGAATTTTTTTCCAATCGTCTGAAGGATTATAAGTTGCGTAACGACCAGACCAACCTGTACCCAAATTGGAGTCTGCTACATATCCCGAAAATGCTCCTGCCATCAAACAGTCTACATATTGAGAAAAGTTCTCTTGTTCTGGCATCATCAAATCTTGTAAATTAAGAGCTAATGATCTTACCAAATACCAATCTACTCCCATGTCATTTTGGTCTGGTTCATGAGGATTTTTATTGTAATCTTCAAAGTTTCCTGTACATGCAGTTGCACCGAAAAGAAACATACCAGTGGCTATAAACTGTATTATTGTATTTTTCTTCATCTTTTCCGTTTTTAGAATTTAAGTTTCAAATTGAATCCTACGCTACGAAGGCTAGGCATCATAAAGTAATCAATTCCCTGGTAATAGTTACCTGTAGTGGCTACAGATTCAGGATCGAAAGGAGCCTTGCAATAAATCATCCACAAGTTACGACCTACCAGCGAAAGAGTGATATCCATAATATTTTTCAATTTCTTTCTTGGGATAGTGTAGCTGACAGAAGCTTCTTGCAGACGTAAATTGGTAGCACTATAAGTGTAATATTGAGGAATACCGCTGTCGGCACCAACCACTGTATACCACTTTTGCGCGTCAATCATATCGTTGCCGTTTATCACGACTCCACCATTATCACGAGCTGCTGCTGTAGCTTCGGATACACCATAGGAGTCAAGAACGGCTTGAGTCGCAGAGTAAACGACTCCTCCCAAACGGGCAGTAAGAAGGAAGCCAAGTCCCCAGTTACCATATTGAAAGTCATTGCGCCATGCCATATTAGCTTTTGGAAAAACAGATCCTAAATAAATATCATCAGCTTTGTCATTCACTGCTACATTTCCATCGGCATTTACATAAATCTTATTATTTGAATCTCGAAGCAAGTCAGACTGTGAGTAGAGATCACCTAAAGATCCACCTACTTTTAGAATGAACCGTGCCTTTGATAAACCACCTACATCCATACGGTCTTTTGTTATTTCTTCACCGGTTACAGGGTTTATGTAACCATCAATCAGGCTTAAAATCTTGTTTTTATTGGCACTGAATGTGTAGTTAGAACTCCATGAAAACTTGTTCCATGTATTCTTGTAACCAAGTGAAAGTTCTACACCACGGTTACGTACGTTACCAGTCTGTGCATAGAATGTACTATAGCCTCCTGTTGGAGAAAGCTTTGCATCCATGGTTTGATTGTAAGTCTTGGTATTATAGAATGAAACATCAAAATTGAAATGTTTAAGGAAACGTGCAGTAAGACCTACTTCCCAAGAATCTGTACGTTCCGGTTTCAAATCATACAATGGATATGCAGACTGAGAAGAGTATGCTCCTGTTGAAGTATTCCATGAAAAAGTTGGATAAGCAAGGAAGCGTCCAAATGGTAGACCTACGGATGCCCAAGAAGCACGTAGTTTTAAGTATGAAATACTTTCAGGTAATTTGAAAAGTTCAGACAAAACAACAGAGCCTCCTACTGACGGGTAGAAAAAAGAAGACTGTTTTGAGTTCGGTCCCGCTAATTGACTTGGCCAATCATTACGTCCGGTAAGAGTCAAGTAGTAAGTACTTCTATAACCAACTTCTGCAGATGCAAATATAGATTGTGTTTGTTCACGATAACCAGTTTCTTCACGTTTCCCAGTTTCTTTATCCAATTGAGCAACTGTGAAAAAGTTAGGAAGTCCATTCGCTGCAATTGGTCCACTAACGGCAAGAGCTTCAGAACGATTGTCTGAATAAGATGCTCCGATATTAGCTGTTAAACTCCAATCCTCGCCAAATGTTTTATTTATATTCAACAATAAGTCTGCATATGTTTGCTTGTCACGAGTGTTTGTTACACCATAAAAACCATTTTCACCTTCAGCAATAGTTGCGATGGTAGAGGCATAGTATTTTTGTGTATATGTGTTGTATGAATTATCTAGACGTACACGTCCAGCTACGTTCAACCAACTTAGAATATCGTAACTTAAAGCTGCACTCAACATATAACGATCTTTGTCATTTTCACGCAAGTTACGATAATTAATCCAGTAAGGATTTTGTAAACGGAACGATCCCCCTCCTTGAGGCCAATATTGCGTATACATATTACGCTCTAAATCATAACGTTCGTACATTTTGTAATCTTCCCAGTCATTTCCACGCGGAAACAGGTAAGCAGAAGACAATGGGTTTGCATAAATACCTTGATTCACCATATTACGGTCTTTCTGCATAATATATTGAGCACCAACATCCAGTTTCATCTTATCTTCTAGAAAAAGAGTGGTGTTCCGGAATGTAAAGTTATAGCGGTCGTATTTGTTATTTGGAATAATGCCACGCGAATTAACGGCTGCGGCAGAAAGATATGTCTGATTGTGTTCAGTACCAGTAGAAAGTGTTACAGATTCTGTTCCAATAAGCCCAGTCTGAAAATAATCACTTGCAGGATCGTATCCGCGGTAATTAGCTTCATTCAATCTTTTACCCCAACTAGCATCTGTTCCAGAAGTTCCATAGCGATTCTGAAACTGTGGCATGACGAATGGAGATAACATTTCTGTATTACTAGATACGGTCAAGGCTACACGACCCACTTTTCCTTTTTTGGTTGTAATCACAATAGCACCATTAGATGCATTGCTACCATACAATGCGGCAGCAGCAGCACCAGACAAAACTGACATTGATTCAATGTCATCTGGGTTTATATCAGCTATAGCTTCTGTAGAGCCTTGCGATTGCATCTCTTCAGAACCACCAGAAGCGCTCAGGTTATACATTGGAATACCGTCGATAACATAAAGAGCATTAGACGATTGTTCGATACCCCTGGAGCCACGCATAACAACTTTACTTGCACCACCAATACCAGAAGAAGAAGAGTTGATATTTAAACCCGCAACCTTTCCGTTCAGTGAATTAATAAAGTTCGCATCTTTTACAGCTAAAGCTGATTCTGCATCGACCTGTGTGACATTATAACTCAAAGCTTTCTCTGAACGCTTAATACCCAAAGCTGTAACAACTACCTCGTCAATCACTTGGGTATCATCCATCATCGTAATATTAATGGCTGTCTGTCCTTTCAAAGGGATTTCTTGTGTCTTATATCCGATATAAGAATAAACAATAACTGGGTTATTGCTTTTTGTCACAATTTTGTAGTTACCATCCAAATCGGTAATAGCTCCGTCTGTTGTTCCTTTCACTAAAATGCTAACACCAATCAATGGTTCTCCTTTAGCATCTACAACTTGTCCGGTTATAGTACGTTCTTTCCCGCTTTGTTGTTGTAGTGAATCGGAATTTTCTTTTTCTGATAAATAAATTATATTCTCTTCTATTTTATAAGAGATATCTTTATTTTTCAAAAGTGTGTTTAAAACTTGCTCTAAAGAAGCATCTTTTACTTTTAAAGGTTCAACTGTGACAGTTGATAGCTTGTCATTGTAGAAAAATTGGTACTTTGATTGTGATTGAATTTGTTTAATTACAGTTCCTAAAGTTGTACGGGGAGTTGATAAGGTCAACTGTGCCGCAGCCCATTGTACAGGAACTGCTATCAACAAAAGAATCAATAAAGCTCGAAATAACTTCGACTTTCGAAGCGAATGTTTGCTTTCCATACATTTAATTTAATGGTTATACATTTTATTAAACTCAAAAAGAAGAGTGTCGACTTTCCCTTCCTTTGTTAATAAAACAATGCTAATATAATAAACACTTAGTCCATTTTCTCTTTTTTTCGAAAAAAGTAAGAAATATCTGATATCTCCTTGAATAACCTATATTTAGAATTTACCAAGTACTTAGAGAACTTGGATGAAAATAATGTGATTAAAATCTTTAAGTGATAATATATATGAAAAGAATAGTAAAAAACAGTTTGTTTACAGCAATATTGATGGTGTGGGGGATGATGTATTCCTCATGCGAAGGCTGGACAGACCCAGAAAGCATTAACATCCATTACCCTACATTTGAAGAGCAAAACCCGCAACTGTATGCTGACTATATCAGAGATCTGAAACGCTACAAGGATGGAGAACATAAGTTAGTCTTTGTCTCTTTTGACAATCCGGAAACTAATCCAATCAATCAAACCGAACGTCTCACCGCTATACTGGACAGTGTGGATTTTATCTGTTTGAATAATCCAGAAAAGCTCTCGTCTGAAACACAAGCCGAAATGGTAAAAATACGCGAGAAGAATATCCGCACGCTTTCCTGCATTAATTATGAGAGTTTAGAACAAGAATGGAACAATAAGGCAAAAGATAATTCCGAATTGACGGAAGAAGATGCACAAAGGTATCTGAATGAACGTACGGATGCTATGCTGGTTCTATGTGACAATTATGGATATGATGGTATCCTAATTGACTATACAGGACTTTCAATGGTGGGTATGCAAGAAGATGTGTTACAACAATACAAGGCACGTCAGCAAAACTTCTTCAGCAGAGTGTTGGATTGGCGGATTAAGCATACCGACAAAACATTGGTTTTTTACGGTTATGTGCAGTATTTGGCTCCAGAAAACATGGATATGCTGGATAAATACAATCATCTGATACTGAAAACCGCTTCTTCCAAAAACATGGAGGATCTGACATTAAATGTTTTTATGGCTATTCAAGCAGGCATAGACGTAGCAGGAACGAATGCGGATCTTGTTCCAAAAGATCGTTTTATTGCCTGTACACAGTTTCCTCAACAGGAAGATAAGGATATGATAATTGGTTATTGGGATACACGGGATGCAAATGGAAATAAAGTATTGGCTGCACAAGGTACAGCTCAATGGATTGTACAGGCATCACCAGATTATACCTGCACTGGTATTTTTATCATCAATATCCAAAAGGATTATTACAATAATACTTATGGAACAGTACGTGAAACTATTCATATAATGAATCCTAATAAATAGAAATACAATATGAAATTGCATATTTATCAATTAGCATTTATAGCACTTACTGCATTTACGGTAAGCAGCTGCAAGGATACGGATATTAATGATGAACATCATTATGACAATAAGCTTTATATAAGTTCGGTACCCGTAACAGAAGATTTACTGATTAAAGAAGATGTATTGTTTGACAGTCGTAAAATTACTTATCGGCTTGCTGCTCCTGTCGACAACGAAATCCAAGTCAGCTTTGATGCCAAACCATCTTTAGCGGCTACCTACAATCTAAGTTATGGAGATAATGCTACAGTACTTCCCGAAGAGTTTTATGATATTCCTGTGAAGAATGTTACGATTCAACCCGGAGGAATTTCTGGAGATGATATCATAGTGAATTTCGTTAATTTGAATCAATTGGACGACTCAAGACGTTATGTGTTGCCTGTTACAATCACAAATGTATCTGGAATTGGACTTCTTGAGAGTGCCCGTACTACTTATTTTATCATCAAAGGCGCTGCTCTTATTAATGTTGTAGCTAATATTAAAGAAAACTATTTTCCGATAAAATGGAATAGTGATGTAAGCAAGATGATTACTATTACAGTGGAAGCATTGGTACGAAGTGATGACTGGGTGGCCAAACGTGATAATGCACTAAGTTCTGTTTTTGGAATTGAAGGTAATTTCCTTATACGTATCGGTGATGGCGACCGTCTACGTGATCAACTTCAGGCATTTGTGCCAGGTGGAAGTTTTCCTCCAGCAAATCACGCACCAGGTATTGGACTTCCGGTAGACGAATGGGTACACATAGCTGTTGTGTATAACACTGTCAATAAAAACCGAATCTATTACAAGAATGGTGTGGCGGTGTATAAAGACCAGTCAGCAAATAGTACGGTTAATTTAACTAAGAATTGCTATATAGGCCGTTCTTTTGATGGTACCCGCTGGCTTCCGGGAGAAATTTCAGAGGTTCGTATTTGGAGCGTAGAAAGAACTGCAGAGCAAATTGCAGATAATCCTTATAAAGTAAATCCTGCCAGTGAAGGACTTGTAGCCTACTGGAAATTTAATGAGGGGTCTGGAAAGGTTGTTATAGATCGTACAGGTAATGGAAATGATATCACTGCGAGTAAAGATCCGATATGGGTTCCTGTAGAACTTCCTCAAATATATTAATCCTTTTAATTAAAAAGAATATTATTATGAAACAAAAATATCTGATAACAGGGTTGATGGTTGCCATATTTGCAGGCGGCATAACTTGCCTTACCTCTTGTGATGATGATCTTGTCATAAATAAAGCAATAGATGAGTCAGCATATACTGGCATTTATGAAAACAATGGATACTTGCGTGACGGAAAGTCCAATTTGTCCTCTAACGTAGTGGAGCTATACAAAGATACTTATACTACTTCTGTAAAAATGAGTCTTAGTAAAATGGCGAGTACCAGTACTTTTGCTCAAGTAATTATTGATGCAGACTATTTGGATACTTATAACAAAGAGCATGAAACCGATTTTGAATTGTATCCTGCGCACTTGGTTTCTTTTAAGAATGACGGGAAGCTTATTGTAGATGCACAAACAAAATCTGCTCAGACTGACATCACCATTCAGACGGACGGCACTTTGAAAGAAGATAAAACCTATGCTTTACCTATAGCTCTTACCCACGTAAGTAGCGACATTACCATAAAAGATGAGAAAGCTGGTCATTGTATCTATTTGATAAAAGATATGAGAAAGTTGGGAAACACTTACAAAGGGGAAGATGTAGTAAAGTCATTTGTCTTCTTTGATGGTACAAATCCACTGAATGCTCTTTCTTTTCAACTGGAAAACGGAAAATTGCTGTGGGATGTAGTATCTCCATTTGCTGCCAATATCAACTGGGACGCACAAGCCCAACGCCCTTATTTAAAATGTAATGCTTACATACAATATTTGCTAGATAATAATGAGAAATTTTTGCAACCACTTCGTAAACGTGGAACTAAAATAGTATTAGGAATACTTAGTAACGGGGATATAACAGGAGTGGCGCAACTTTCTAAACAAGGTGCCAAAGACTTTGCACGAGAACTAGCTCAGTATTGCAAAGCATATAATCTGGACGGGGTATGTTTTGATGACGAATATGAAGGTGCTTATGATCCGAATAATCCAGCATTAACAGAGCCTAGTGAGGAGGCTGCGGCACGTTTATGCTACGAAACTAAACAAGCAATGCCTGATAAAATCGTAGCAGTATATGCATTAAGAAGAATGTATAGTTCGAAGGCAACCGTTGTTGATGGAGTAACTATTAAAAACTGGATAGATATTGTAGTTGGTGATTATGGTAGAGATCCTTCTCAAGTTCCGTATGGGGACCTGACATCCAAAGAATGTTCCGGTCAATCCATGGAGTTTGTTAGAGGTACAGGTGGCGATTTACAGGGACAAAGACTGATAAACCAAGGTTCTGGATGGTTTATGGGCTTTTCACCGAAGCCGGAAAATTATGGCAATGTATTCCGGCGTCTGTCTGATGTGAGAACTCTGTATGGTTCTCCGTTACAAGCACCTACCGTGTTCTACAAAGACAATGATGCCACACCTTACCAATATCCCGATGATTTGCAATAAATTAAAAAACAATTGTAGAAATGAGAACACTTTATAGATTTTTCTTATTATTGGCAGTCGGTTCGCTGACAGCCCTTTCTGGATGCGGCGAAGATGAAACTCCAAGTCTGGCTACCTATCCGGATAACAATTTTTCTCTTGTGGCGGAAGACGGAGAAGGCTCGGAAATAACAGTGAATGCCACCTATAATAATGAGGGTATATTAGAATTCGATAAACCCGTAATATTCACCTTTCGTTTTAACGCTTCACCCGAGGACGCAATAGTTACTTTTGAGCCAATCGGAGAAGATGTTGAGTTAAGTGATACCAAATTGATAATTCCGGCAGGCTATACGGATGCCAGTGTTACTTTGGGTATAAAAAATATGGATGTTTTTCAATCTAATTACGATGAAGCTACCTGTAATTTAGGAGTGAGAGCTACTGTGCAAGGATATAAAATGCCATCTATTACCTTGGAGGCAAAAGCTTTGATAAAGAAAGAGGCGTATGTAGCTACAGGTTTCTTGGAAGGAAAAGTCGGTAATAAAACTACATTCGAACATACTTATTTCAACGGAGAATTTAAGGACACGGAGCGGAATCTATATACATTCAGTGTACAATTGGATCGTCCTGCTCGGAAAGATGTAAAGGTGAAACTTACAACGGAAGGAGTGGATGACGAATACCTGAAAGACATTAGTATTACTCCTGCAGAAATTATAATTCCTGCTGGTGAAAAGACATCAGGAGATATTACTTGGGAGATTACTAATGACTTTTTGTTGCGTACATCGGACGACTCGTCAAACACATTAAATATCACAGCTGTTTTTGAATGTGAAGATCCGGTCTTCGTGCAGGATGAGAAAAGAAGTTCTTTCACCTTGAATATAAATAAATATATAAGAGGATTTGAACACATATCTTACAAACGGCCTTCCGGTTGGATAGAATGGGCCAAACAGGGTTGGTCTGTAGATGTGGAAGATAGTAGTGATTTTTATCAAAACGATGGTGGCGGTTCGCTTATTGATGGTGAAACCAAAGGTAACTATGAAGGTATATGTTCTGATGGAGATATTTCATTTACACTCGATATGGGAGAGGAAAAAACAATCACTGGAGTAGGTCTTGATTATATATATTATTATGCTCCTCAAAATGTACAATTATCAGTTTCTTCTGATGGAAACACATGGAATTATCTAGGAAAAGTAGCTACTGCTGATGAGAATGCCGATTACTATCAATTCATTGAATCTATAACTGCACGGTATGTGAAATTTGATCTTTTGGCTTCTTGGGGATGTGAGCTTTATGAAATATACGTCTTTAAGTAGTATTGAGTCTAAAAAGAATATAGGTTAAAGTTTGTATTCGAGAGGCTGTCTCAAGATTGTTTTTGAGTCAGCCTCTTTTTAATTGCTTTTTCAAAGAACGGGCAGGCGCTAACTTTTCTAAGTCTAACGTTTGCTCATGTTCCTAAATATTTGAATTAAATGCTACATAGTGAAATAAAATATCTATCATAGTATCATTTATTTCAATAATCTTTTAATTATCAAAGGAATAAGTATGATAGATAGCTTTTAGAAAATGCATCTATCATACTTTTACCAGTAAAAACAGGTTATCTATCATTGTGCAAAATAGCCATATAAGGGTCATAATAGGTGTAAGATAGCTTGTTTTTGTCACAAGGGAGCCATATAAATCTGATTATCGTGGCTTAATAATGTAAATGTAATGGCGATAAGTTTATAGCCCACGTATGTGTGCTGTACAGTCCGCATGTGTGGGCTGCACGGTTTACATACGTGGGCTGTACAGCCTGCACATGTGAACTATAGAAAGACAGCCGCTTCCAATAGATTATTAAGTTGTCAATACAGGTTATCATCCTATAAAGTGTGCATTCTTATGCCTTTAAATGGATACTCTCACCTAATGCTACACTAAATAGATATAGTATGGGTGTGATAGATACCCGTTTTTTGCAATAAAAGTATGATAGATGCATTTTCTAAAAGTTATCTATCATACTTATTCCTTTGATAATTAGAAGATTATTAAAATGAATGATACTATGATAGATGTTTTTCTCACTATGTATTCAAACCTGTATCATTTTACTCATTTCCGTACGGTGCTGAATCAATTGATATTTTAGCAAATAAGTATTGAAACGCAGATTAACGCAGATTTTCGCAGATTATTAGAAGGCTGCGCCATGTTTGAGAACTTTTTTATTCTTTGCGAAAATCTGCGTTAATCTGCGTTTCAATAAATGTTCATTTGGCTCATTTCGGTGCAATACAGAAAGACTCAAACCAAGATTAGGGCTAAATTATCCCGCAAGGATTATTGTTGCTTAGAGAAAGAATAGGGCATATCTTCTTCTTTAGTTCCTCTATTCTGATTAGGTTGATTACTCATTTCAACATTGATCGTACCTCCCTTGAGCAAATTTTCGTGTCGGAGATAATTTTTAGTGTAATCAGCACCATTGACATTCATCGAATTGACATAAAATTTTTTCTTACTATTATTCGGAGCATCAATAACCAAACTATTGCCATTTTCAAAATGGAGTGTAGCTTTCTTGAATAACGGAGCACCTATAATATATTCATCCGTTCCCGGACAAACAGGATAGAAACCTAATGCCGAGAATACATACCAGGCAGAAGTTTGTCCGTTGTCCTCGTCGCCACAATAGCCGTCCGGAGTAGGAGAGTACATACGATCCATTACTTGACGCAACCAGTATTGGGCTTTCCAAGGTTGTCCTGCATAGTCATATAAATAAATCATGTGCTGAATCGGTTGATTGCCATGTGCATAGTTACCCATATTCATCACAGTCATTTCACGGATTTCATGAATCACTTGGCCGTAGTAGCTATCATCAAAAATAGGAGGTACGGCAAAAACAGAATCCATCATGGTGATAAACATCTCTTTTCCACCCATCAAGTCAATCAATCCTTGAGGATCGTGGAATACAGACCAAGTATAGTGCCAGCTATTTCCTTCCGTAAAGGCGTCCCCCCATTTCAGCGGAGAGAAAGGAGATTGGAATGTACCATCTTCGTTGCGTCCACGCATTAACTTAAATTCCTTATCGAAAAGATTCTTGTAGTTCATGGCACGTTTTGCGAAAAGATTAATCTCTTTTTTCGGACGTTTAAGTTCCTTTGCCAGTTGGTAGATACACCAGTCATTGTATGCATATTCCAACGTGCGTGCGGCGTTCTCATTGATTTTTACATCATAAGGCACGTAACCCAGTTTATTGTAATATTCATATCCCAGACGTCCTGTTGATGATACTTGTGGATGTACATTCTCCGTTCCGTGAATCAGCCCTTCATACAATGTTTTTATATCGTCCACTTTCACTCCTTTCATGTAAGCATCCACTAAGACAGAAGCAGAGTTGTTACCAACCATACAGCCTCTGTGCCCCGGACTTGCCCATTCCGGGAAGAAACCGCTCTCTTTATATGTATTGATCAGACCTTCCTGCATTTCCTTGTTGACTGACGGGTACATTAGGTTCAATAACGGGAATAGGCAACGGAAAGTATCCCAAAAGCCTGTGTCGGTATACATATACCCCGGTAATACTTGCCCATTATAAGGACTGTAATGAACCGGTTGGCCGGCAGCATCCAGTTCGTAGAATTTGCGTGGGAAGAGCAATGAACGATATAAACAAGAATAGAATGTGCGATATTGATCGAGATTGCCTCCTTCTACTTCTATCTTGCCTAACACTTGGTTCCACGCTTCTTTTCCTTTTTTGGCTAGCTGTTCGATATTATCTTTGCCCAACTCTTTCATATTCAAAGCTGCCTGTTCAAAACTGATGAAAGAAGAAGCAATCCTTGCATGTACTTGTTCGCCTTTATGTGTTTGGAAACCAATAATGGCTCCGGCATGATCCGTTGTCTGTTCGGTAACATTTTCCTGCAGATTGTCATTGGCTACCGTAGCTTTATAAGTGAAAGGCTTGTCGAATTCAATAATAAAGTAATTTTTAAAGTTTTCGGGAACTCCACCGCTGTTGCGAGTCGTGTAACCGATAATCTTGTTTTCTTCCGGAATAACCTTAATATACGATCCCTTATCAAAGGCGTCCACTACAACATACGAATGATCGTTTTCCGGAAAAGTGAAACGGAAAAGAACTGCACGCTCGGTTGGAGCCATTTCTGTCACTACATCATGCTCTGCAAGATATACTTTATAATAATAAGGAGTGGCAGTTTCTCCTTTGTGGGCAAACCAACTGGCACGCTTCTCTTCATTGAATTCCGGTTTGCCTACTACAGGCATAATAGAGAATTGTCCGTAATCATTAATCCACGGACTGGGTTGATGTGTTTGTTTAAATCCACGAATCTTATTAGCCGTATAAGTGTATTGCCATCCGTCTCCCATCTTTCCTGTTTGTGGAGTCCAGAAATTCATCCCCCACGGACGGGCAATGGCCGGATAAGTATTACCTGTTGATAACTCGAAACTAGATTGAGAACCCATAAGCGGATTGACATACTGCGTCCAGTCTTTGGCTTTTGCAAAGACGATACAACTTAATGCGCATACTAATAGGAGATACTTTTTCATGGTCTTATTTATTATTTATGGCTCAATCGAATCAGAAATCGATTGAGCCAATTTATTTTTCAAGGTTTTGTTTTTTTTATTCAATTTGAACAGCTAGTACCAACTCATTCCTCTTCTTTGGAGGAGAGAGCTGGAGAGAGGACTCCCCATTTCGTAGGATGATCGGTCATCTTGATTTCCATCGTTCCTCCATTCGCAATATCCTGATGGTTAAAGAATGGAATGTTTAGAGCTTTACCGTTCAGCAATACACTTTCAATGTATTTATTCTTTTTCCCATTATTCTTTACTACAATACTGAAAGTCTTTCCTTCAGGCAGATTGATAACTGCTTTGTCGAAGGCAGGACGTCCGATGGAATATACCGGCTTGCCGGGACATACCTGATAGAATCCCATAGAGTTGAGTATATACCAGGCAGACATCTGACCGCAGTCCTCATTACCCGAAAGACCGTCTATACTGTTGGTATACTGACTTCGGTAAACGCTATCCACCAACTCTTGAGTTCTCCAAGGATGGTTAACGTAGTTATATAGATGGATCACATGGTGACTTGGTTCGTTTCCATGTGCATATTGCCCGATAAGTCCGCTGATATCTGATGAGGTTGTCTCACCTTCAAGTGATGAATCGGCCGAGAATAAGGAATCGAGTTTCTGGACAAAAGCATCTTCTCCACCCATCAGATTGACTAATCCTTCTACATCATGCGGCACAAACCAAGTCCATTGCCAAGCTGTTCCTTCACAATAATCATCGCTGCGGTGAGTAGATGCACGCGGATTGAATGGAGTACGCCATTCACCTTTTGAGTCCAGTCCACGCATGAAGCGGATTGATTTGTCGAAATAAAATTCGTACGCCTTGGCAAAGCGTTCATACTTTGCTTTGGATTCAAAATCACTCATTGCTTCTGCAAAGATAGAGATACACCAGTCATCATACGCATATTCCAGAGCTTTGGCCACTGATTCGTTTTCGCGGTCACAAGGGATATATCCGATGGCATTCTTATAATATTTTGCTTTAGGCATGAGATGAGGCAATACCAAATCCGGACATTTGATGCCGGTAGTGTCATATTCGGCGGCACGCAGGCAGGCTTTATAAGCCTCTTTGGCATCAAAATTGCGATACCCTTTCATGTAGGCATCCACGATGACCGGAACAGCATGATAACCAATCATAGTGCCGGTGTAATTGGAAGCCAAGTCCCACATGGGGTATATCCCACCTTCCTGATGCTTCTTAATTAACGAATTGATAAAGTGATTATTCAGATCAGGATCAATGATAGTCATTAGCGGATGTAGCGCACGGAAAGTATCCCATAAAGAAAATACAGTGTATATCGGATTAAGGGTGTCTCCTTGATGCACTTCAAGATCCATTCCTAAATAACGTCCGTCTGCATCAGTGAACAGATTTGGACTGATTCCCGTATGATAGAGGGCCGTGTAGAAGATGGCTTTATCTTCTTTATCGGAAGTTGTAATATCAATTTTGGAAAGATATTCATTCCATGCCGTACGTGCGTCTTTACGTACTTTCTCGAAATCCCATCCGGGAATTTCTGATTCAACGTTCTTCCGTGCACCGGCAATATCGACAGCGGACACACCTACTTTAACAAGAACCTGCTCGTCTTTACTGGTGTTGAAATGCAATAATGCTTTGCAGACAGGAAGCCGTTTGCCATTGTCCATGGTGATAGAATCCGTAACGAGCGTATAAGAGAATGGCTTGGAAAATTTAGCGTAGAAGTTGATATATTGGTCGAAAGCCCAATAAGTTGTTTTCTTGTGTCCACAGATTTCCGTATCGCTTATTACTTCTATTTCCATCTCGGAGTTAGTCTGTCGTTGCAGGCTGTAATCCAGGTCGATGATAAATCCGGATTCGGCGTTTTCGGGAAAAGTATAGCGATGGATTGCTCCTCGTTTGGTGGATGAAATTTCAGCTTTCATCTGGTAAGTATCAAGAAAGACAGAATAATATCCTGGTTCTGCGATTTCATTCTTATGTGAGAAAGAGGAAGCGTATGCTAGGCGTTGGCTTTGGGGATCGGTTGTACGATATTGTTGTTTACCCACAGTTGGCATGAGCAAGACATCTCCATAGTCGCAACAACCTGTACCGCTGACGTGGGTGTGTGAGAAGCCATTGATGGTAGAGTCGGCATAATAATAACCGGAACAAGCATCCCAACCATCGATCCGGGTGTCCGGACTGGGCTGAATCATCCCGTGGGGAACTACCGCTCCGGGGAAGGTATGACCATGTCCACCGGTACCGATGAAAGGGTTGACGTAAGCACTATAGTCTTTTACATTAGTGGGGGCTGTACAGGAGCTAAGTGTGAATAAACCTCCTAAACATCCTACTATTAGGAATGTTTTTAATTTCATGGTATTAATAGCTTTTAAGTTTTAGCCGGTTCATCTTTTACTTCTTATTTGGGAGAAATGAAGATATTGTTTCCGACAATTTTATAATCAATAGGTATAGAGTTTTGCAATGATTTCAACACTGACTCGATATTCGATTTCCTTTTCAGTACACCGGAGTAAGTTTTACCCGTCTGAATGTCAGGAGACAGAATGATTTTCACATCATAGAAACGCTCCAGCGCTTTGGTGATGGTGAAGATATCTGCTTTTTGGAATGGAATCAGATTATCGTGCCAAACAGCATCCAACTTGGCATCCACTTGTTTCACGGTCAATCGTCCATTATTTTTGTTCAGTTCTGCACGTTGTCCCGGAGTGAGGATAATCTGCCCCTCTTCCTTATTGCCTTTTACTTCAATCTCACCTTCAATAAGTGTCGCCTCTGCTATTCGGCAACGTTTATCGGATTTTAAATTGAACGTAGTTCCCAATACGCGTACGCGTATTGCATCACTTTGAACGGTGAATGGCTTATGGCGGTTTTTGGTGACCTCAAAATAAGCTTCTCCTTCCAGGTAGACATTGCGTTCCTTTTCGGAGAACTCACGTGGATATTTCAAGGTTGCTGCATTGTTCAGCCAAACCTTGCTGCCATCCGGTAAGACTACCTCCTTAACAATGCCTTCGCTGGCTACTGCGACCATCATTTGTTGATTGTTTCCGCTTTGATAGAACCAATATCCGACTCCACCACCCATGACCAACATTACAGCAATCACTGCGGCATATTTCATCCAGCGATGCATGCTTAGTATTTTGCTCTGTTTACCTTTCTCTTCGTCCAGCTTTTTATAGAGTTGTTTTTCCGCACGAAGTATCCGTTGTTCATCAGTGTACTGGTCGAATTTACCCAAATGATAAATTTCTTCCATACGAAAGAGCTGGCGGGCGTTTTCTTCCGATTCCTTCATCCAGGCATTGACCTCGATAAGCTCTTCTTCAGAACACTGTCCTGTCAGATATCTGTTTATTATTTCTTCACTCAGATTACTCATTTTCTTTTCCTTCATATTAGTAATACAATTCAAAACGCAAAAACACTTATTATAATCGCCATAAAAATAAGAAAAGAATCGCCCAAAGAGGATCGAGTCGGCCACGCAAGTATTTTAAAGCCTTATACATATGGGCTTCCACCGTGCGGAGTGAAACTCCGAGAATATCGGCTATTTCCTTGTTTTTCATATCATGCAGATAGCTAAGTTTGAAAACCTCTTTGCATTTGTCAGGGAGCTCATTAATTGCATCATGAATTTCCTTGCGGAGTTCCTTGTCTTCGATCCTCCGAATCACTTCGTTGTTGTCCGGTTGATAGAATTCTGCGCGTCTTTGGTTGATTTCTTCCATGGCAACACAATAACCGTCTTCCACACTGCGGTGTTTCAAGACATTAAGGGCACGGGTGTAAACGGCACGATAGAGAAAGGCCTGGATTTGGTCGCCTATCTCTATGTGGTCTTTCCGCTTCCATAATTCTACAAATACGTCCTGCACTACATCCTCTGCTTCTTCTTCTCCCACCAAACGGGTTGCATAGAAAATCAGGCTGGGATAGTACCGGCGAAATAGTGCTTTATAGGTTACATCAAAGTTTTCATTCATTCTCTCGATGGACTAAGTTCATGTTTCGTTTATGGGTTTTTATCTTCGAATATGACTCCAATTGCTTTAGGGGTGTTACTCATTTCGAATTCGACAGTCGCTCCACTCATGATTTGCTCGTGAGTAAGATGTGTTTTGTCATACGGTTTTCCATCTATTTTGATGGATTGGATATAGATATTTTCTTTGTTTACTTTGGGGGCCAATACGGTGAAAGTCTTTCCATTTGCCAGATGTAATTGCATTTCCGGGAATAGGGGAGTACCTATCTCATATTTTCCACTGACGGGATTGACGGGGTAGAATCCCATCGCACTGAATACATACCATGCTGACATCTGACCGCAATCTTCGTTGCCACAAAGACCGGCTGATTCGTTCTTGTAGAGCTCGTTCATCACTTTGGCCACATATTCTTGTGTGCGATTTTCGTGTCCTATAGCATTGAACAGATAAATAACGTGATGGCTTGGCTCATTGCCATGCGCATATTGTCCTATCATGCCCGTGCTGAAGATCGGAAGTTCGTCATCTGCTGCCGGATGATAGGTGAACATACTGTCCAGTTTTTCGGCAAATCGGTTTTTACCTCCTACAAGGTCGATCAGTCCGTTAATGTCATGCTGAACAGACCAAAAGTATTGCCATCCGTTGCTTTCGCAAATGTGTGGTGTATAGTCATCGGCCTTGAAGTCCTTGATGAAGATGCCTTTGTCGTCACGTGGCTGCATGAAAGAAGTAGCGGGGTTATAAACATTCTTGTAGTTTTGAGAACGTTTGTAAAATTCGTCCGCAATGTCTTGTTTGCCCATCTTCTTCGCCATTTCGGCAATGCAATAGTCATCGAAAGCGTATTCCAGTGTTTTGGATAACGACCAGTTTTCTGCGTTGTAGTGGTCTGTTACGTTGTAAGGTATGTATCCTAATTCTTTATAGAGTCCAATGCCACGATAATTATCCAGATTAGCCGTTGCTATGCAAGCATCCAAGGCTTTCTTTGCGTCGAAGTCGCCGATTCCTTTCAGATAGGCGTCTACAATAACAGGAACAGCATGATAACCGATCATCATGTCTGTTTCACTTCCGTAGAAGTTCCACACCGGTAGGCGGCCATTCTGTTCGTAGAAGGCGATGAAGGATTTCACCATGTCGTTTACACGCTCGGGTTCGGTATAAGTAAAGAGCGGGTGGGCGGCACGGTATGTATCCCATAGGGAGAAAGTGCTATAATTAACCCAGCCGTTGGCCTGGTGTACTTTCTTATCGGGGCCGTAGTAAGCTCCGTCTACATCACTGTAAATAGTTGGAGCAATCATTGAGTGATAGAGAGCGGTGTAGAAGTTCACTTTATCGTTCTCATTATCACCTTTTATTTCAATCTTTCCGAGCTGGCGATTCCAGTTTGCTTTTGTTTCCGCCAAGTATTTGTCGAAGTCATTTTCGGGGACTTCAGCTTGTAGGTTTTTGGCTGCTCCTTCCATACTGACACCGGAAATGGCAGTGTTTACCAATATCTGTTCATCCTTTTGGGTATTGAAATCGAAGCGGGCGATAACAGCTGTGCCGATACGTTTATTGTCTTTGATGATGGCAGTTGTGTCCAGTTCCATTTTCTCAAAAGGCCTGGAGAATCGGGTGCGGAAATAGATGTGTTGATCGCGTGCCCAGCCGTTGGAGAAACGGTAACCTTGAATGGTGACGGAGTCTACGACTTCGATATGAGAATCGTTGGTAAAATCCCAGTTCATGGCTTTCTTCAGATTTAAGAAGATAGTAGATTGGGCTTCCGGAAACGTATAACGTTGGATACCACAACGCTCGGTGGCAGTCAGTTCGACGTTGATATTATAATCAGTCAGGCGTACTTGATAATAACCGGCATGAGCACTTTCATCCTTGTGGGAGAATTTAGAATGGATGCCAAGTGGTGCTTCCGCTTCTTTGTAGGGAAGAGTGACAGGCATGAAAGAGATGTCATACAAATCTCCCGCTCCAGTGCCGGAAAGATGTGTGTGGCTGAAACCGGCAATCGTACTGTCCGGATAGAAATAACCGGAGATACGGTCCCATCCAGGGAGTCCGTTGTCCGGGCTAAGTTGCACCATGCCGAAAGGAGCTTGGGCACCAGGATAAGTGTTTCCAGTGAAGTCTGTTCCGATAAATGGATTTACATAAGATGTGTAATCTATTTCGTGTTTTTCTTGCGTAGGGGTACAAGAAATGAGCATGCAGGTTAACAGCAGGCATAGATAAGCAGGTGTTCTCATCATTCTTTAGGTATTAGTGATTACTTATTTTATTTATTTGAAGGATAAGAAAAATAATTAATCTGGTCACAAAGGTAGAAAAAAACTGTGACAAGCCTAAATTATAGGCTTAATATTTTTTAAGAGAGACAAATAGACTTCTACATCCGGTCGATATTCCTCGGTGCCGGACAGTGCTTATCGGTGCCTCGATTAGTGTAATATTTAGGCGCGGATTTCGTAGATTACACGGTTTTAAGAATAAAAAATCCGTGTAATTCGCGTAATCTGCGCCTAATTTTAAATCTTTATGTAAAACGAGCCTATTATCTTTTTATTAGACTCCTTTTCATTTACTTTTAGATTCCTGCTAGCTCCAGTACTTTTTCAACAGCTGCCGGTAGTCCGTCAGTGTTTTTACCTCCTGCGGTTGCAAAGTGAGGCTGACCACCGCCACCGCCTTGAATTAGTTTGGCAGCTTCTTTCACTAAATTGCCAGCTTTCAGACCACTCGCAACCAGATTGTCGCTAAGCATGACTGTCAGCATCGGTTTTCCGTTATCTATATTTCCGGCAACGAAGAACAAGTTTTCTGTAATCTCACCACGAAGTTGGAAAGCGATATTCTTCACTACTTCTGCCGGTAGCGGAGCACAGAACTTAACCACTTTGATGCCGTGAATTTCTTGTATATTCTTCAACAGTCTTTCCTTCAGCGCTGCTTCTTTTTCTTTCATGAAGTCTTCCACCTGCTTCTTCAATCCTGCATTTTCATCCAGATATTTGCGGATTGCAATACCCAAGTCAGGAGCATTGTTGAAGAGAGCCTTCAAGTCGCTAAGTGTATCTTGTATTGTATCCAGCATTTCTTCCACGCGTGCTCCGGTATAAGCTTCAATACGGCGAACGCCGGCAGCAACAGAACTTTCGGAGATGATTTTTACCATACCGATATTTCCGGTTGCAGCTACGTGTGTACCACCGCAGAACTCGATAGAAGTGCCGAACTGGATCACACGAACTCTGTCGCCATACTTTTCACCAAAAAGAGCGATAGCCCCCAACTCCTTAGCTTCCTCGATAGGAATATTGCGATATTCTTTCAATGGGATATTAGCGCGGATTCTTGCATTGACGATATGTTCAACTTTACGGATTTCTTCATCGGTCACTTTCTGGAAGTGAGAGAAGTCGAAACGTAATGAATCCGGTGTAACCAATGAACCTTTCTGTTCGATGTGTTCACCCAATACTTCACGTAAAGCAGCATCCAGCAAGTGGGTCGCCGAGTGATTAGCTGCGCAGGCAGCACGTTTGTCGGTATCTACACAAGCCATCATCGGAGCTTCCGGATGATCGGGTAACTTTTTGGTAATATGTATCGGAAGATTATTCTCTTTCTTTGTATCGACCACTTCAATCGTTTCGAACTCGCTTACCAATACACCGGTATCACCGACCTGACCACCACTTTCTGCATAGAATGGAGTATAGTCGAGTACAATCTGATACAATGTCTGGTTCTTTTGTTTGATCTGACGGTAACGAAGGATAGAAGCCTCGTATTCAGTGTAATCGTAACCAACGAATTCAGTAGTCCCTTCTTTCAGTACAATCCAGTCACCTGTTTCGATGGCGGCGGCATTACGTGCACGCTGTTTCTGTTGCTGCATTTCTTCATTGAACTCTTCAATGTTGACAGTCATTCCGTTTTCACGGAGAATCAGCTCTGTCAAGTCGAGCGGGAAACCGAATGTATCATATAAAGTAAAGGCATCTTTACCGCTGATTTCAGTTTTTCCATTGGCTTTGGTATCTTCCATTGTCTTATCCAATAGACGGATACCAGTTTCCAAAGTGCGGAGGAATGATTCTTCTTCTTCCTTGATTACTTTTTCAATCAGTGTCTTTTGTGCAACCAGCTCAGGATAAGCTTCTCCCATATTATCAATCAATACAGGAAGCAACTTATACATAAATGCCTGTTTCTGTCCGAGGAAAGTATATCCGTAACGAACAGCACGGCGAAGGATACGGCGGATCACATAACCAGCTTTCGCGTTAGAAGGCAACTGACCGTCTGTGATAGAGAATGCAATAGTACGGATATGGTCGGCAATTACACGCATGGCGATGTCCTGCTGCTTATCTTTTCCGTATTCTGTACCCGACATAGCTGCAATAGCTTTCAGCATTGGCTGGAATACGTCTGTATCGTAGTTGGATGTTTTTCCTTGTAAAGCCATACAAAGGCGTTCGAATCCCATACCGGTGTCAATAACCTTTGCAGGAAGCGGCTCAAGGCTGCCATCTGCTTTGCGGTTGTATTGCATGAATACGAGATTCCAGATTTCAATTACCTGCGGATGATCGTGGTTCACGAGGTCGCGACCGGAGATCTTGGCGCGTTCTTCAGCAGGACGGAGGTCGATATGGATTTCGGAACAAGGTCCGCAAGGTCCTGTATCACCCATTTCCCAGAAGTTGTCGTGTTTGTTACCGTTGATGATGTGATCCTTTGGCAAGAACTGTTCCCAATAAGAAGCAGCTTCGTCGTCACGGCTCAATCCTTCTTCGGGACTTCCTTCAAATACGGTTGCATAGAGATGTTCCGGATTCAGTTTCAAGACTTCTACCAGATATTCCCACGCCCAGCTGATCGCTTCTTTCTTGAAGTAATCGCCGAACGACCAGTTACCAAGCATTTCAAACATGGTGTGGTGGTACGTATCGTGTCCTACTTCTTCCAGGTCATTATGCTTTCCGCTTACACGCAAACATTTTTGCGAGTCCGCGACTCTTTGGTATTTCGCCGGATGGTTACCCAAAATAATATCTTTAAACTGGTTCATACCCGCGTTCGTAAACATCAGGGTAGGGTCATCTTTAATCACCATCGGAGCCGAGGGAACGATGTGGTGTCCTTTCGACTCAAAGAAATTCTTGAATGAATCTCTGATCTCTTTTGCAGTCAACATATAATGAAGAATTATGATTTATGAATTATGAATTATGGGCTGTGGGATATGAGAGAGGGGAAGAATCCCCAATAAATCATAAATCACAACTCATAAATTCGTAAAAACTGTGCAAAGATAGCTTGTTTTTACGACATAGCAAAAGTTTGTTTCAATATATTGTGCAAGGGGTTACAATACGGACATACCTTCTAAAATATCTCATTAATAACCAAATGTAATAACCGATTTTAATAACACTTGGTAATAACAAAGATGAGTGAACAGGTATTTTTAGATTTCAGTTTAAATTTCAATTTGCGGCAGACAAAGAAGAATATGCCAACCATTATTTACGCTCTGTTTACCTTTAGAGGGAGGCAATACAAGGTCAATATTGGCGCCAAGGTTTATCCAACGCAATGGAATAAGCGGAAGCAGATAGCCACTATCAGCAACGGGCAAACAAGGCTGGATAATCGCAATAATGAGATAGTCAATAAAAAAATAAGGTCGCTTCTTGCTATCTTTGAAGAGAAGAAGAATTATCTTTGTGAGAACTTGGAAAGGATAGATTTTCTTTTTGAGGAAATGAGACAAGCTATTAATCCTAAATTGAAATGTCGTAATTATATGGAGAAAGAAATGCATTTATCAGCAACTCTGGTATTTAGAAAAATGGTGGATAAGTATGTGAAGGAAGATAGTAGTAAGAAAATATATCTAGGTTATATTAGTGCTTTTGAAGCTTTCTTGAAAGTTAAAAGTATTCCTAATCGCTTATCCGCTATTAATGGAGATACTTTAACTGATTATCAACAATATTTATTAGATTTGAATCCTCGTCGTATAGCAACGCATCTAAACAAGATAAAAGGAATCAGAACATTAATCAATCATGCTAATAGAGACAAAGAGATAAAAGCTAACATAAATATAAATTCTTTTGTTGCTATCAGAGATGAACGTTCTAAAGAACAGAAGAAAAGTAAACAAGTTCCATTGACAGAAAAGCAATTACTCGCTATATATAACTATACAAACTTAAAACCTAGGGAAGTAGAAGCCAGAGATTTATTTATTTGTCAATGTTTGTTGGGACAGCGTATTTCAGATTTACCTAAAATATTTAAAGGAGAATATGCTATAACTCTGTTGGACGATGAAAATGAAGTGATTTCATTTACTGTTCAGAAGACTAGAGAAGAAGCTACATTGTATCTCTTTCCTGTAGTGAAAGAAATATTAGAGAGGTATAAGCAAACAGGTTTCAAACATATAGATTTACTTATAGAAGATGAGAAGATAGTTAGGAGAAATGAGGCTAAACTAAATAGAACTATAAAACAGGTCTGTAAAAAAGTTGGATTAGATAGCGATGTTATTTATGTTGAACAGATTGGCGAAGATGTAGTTGAAAAGAAAAAGAAACTATTTGAAATGATTCATACTCATATTGCAAGACATACTTTTATCACTTTGATGTGTCGTTTGGGTGTATCAAAAGAAGATGTTATAATAGCAACTGCGCATACAGATACCACAATGATAGACGATGTTTATTTGCACGAAACTGTAAATGACAAAGGGACAAGGCTCATTAATTCTTTAAAGAAAATCAAAGGTAGTACATTATTCAAGATTGAAGAGGCAAACAACATGGTAGATACTACTATGAATGAAGAAGAAACGGTTAAGAAACCAATTTCAACTGCAAGCGTAACTAATAATATCACCTTCGATACTCTGTTAGACACTCAATTTTTTGCATCTAAAATCAATAGGGCTGTTGAACTACAATCACAGGTAGGTCATTTGAAAAATGGGAAACTGTGTAGCTATGACAATGAAATCACGTCCCTTGTAAGCGAGATAGAAAAATTCTCCCAATCTTCCACTCCTGATTCTGATGTGGCAAAACAATATGTGAAACAGTTATCTGTTGGGAAGCAGTCAGACTTGCATGACAGTTTTAGAGAAATGATTATCAAGTGTGTTAAGATTGGTATCAGTAAGGATGCAATTATGCAGTTTATCAATAAGGCTTTGGAAATAGGCTTGTTGGATAATGAAAGATTCACCAATATAAAAGAAATCACTACAGCCTTATTGGATAAAAGAAACAAGGGCTGACGAGCTTTTTAGGAAATCAAGGCTTCTGGTAAGCCTGAACATCATATTCTCCCCGAACAGCTACGGTTATGGGGAGAATTTTTGCTTTATCGCATCCTCAACTCAAATATTCCACAATTTCGACTTGTTGTTTGGTGATGCGGTCGGGACTTTATACCTTTGCAACGTGATTGAAAGTCAGAAATGACCGAGTTTCTCGTCACCCAGATTCACCACTACAAACCTAAATCTACTTCAAATGAAAGAACTGACCTACGCAGACATTCGTAAAATGGCACTAGAGCACGGTATTAAGGACACAAGGCTTCACATCGGGCTTTGGGCTACTGACCGATACATCAAAAAGCGCAAAATGGTTCAAGGCAAGACTTACACAATCTATCTGCCATATCATAAGCCGGAGCAGAAACAGTTTTAAGTCCTAGACCTACTTTCAACTATTAAACAGAGTACACCATTGTCAACTAATCATCTAATTAGTAGCACTATCTACTAATGTGCTTACTAATACAGCAAAGTTATGTGCTGAAGTATTGATATTACCAGATTATAAAGGTGTGCTTATTTCCCCCTTTAGCGGTGTGCTTAATCCCCTTTTGGAGCGTGCTTATTCACCCCCTGTCTACACTCCTAGATACTACACTCCATACAGCCATACTGTAAAGTTCTGACGAACTTTCAGTAGGTGGGATAAGTAGGATATATAAATCAATAATATATGTGGCATTATAATAATAATTTATATGAGAAACTAAGCGAACTAAGGAAAGTGAACAGACTAAGTTCCACTAAGATGAGATTCTTGTTAAAGACCAATCAGATTATCTTGATTAACCATATTGAGCGTTTGCCTTATGAAAGACACGAAACTTCCATTCAAGGAGTACACAGTAATGAGTAATAATCTGATTCAGAATCTAAACTGTTCAGATGTGTACAGGACTTATACCTTGCTATTAACAGCAGATAAAGATTCTTTGGAAACCAATACTACATTAGAACAGCTTGCAGGATTTGTTGGGGATAAACCGGACAATTACAAGAAGAGTAAAGGTACATTATCTTTCAATGACAAATTAAGGGCTACAGGCGAGGTTATTATACGTGATATAGATTCCAAACGGAAGGACAGGCATTGGACTATGTACAGATTCAACCAAGTAGAGCCAGGCAATTATAGAAGAATTGGCAGAGAGTTCTACGATACTTACAATACTTTAGATTTGAAGCTAAGAGGATTCATATTAAAGCTATTCAGTGTAACAGAGCCGCATAGTTATGTTATCAAATTATCATCCATAAGGAAATTGAAGGAGCTTATTCACATGGGACATAATACTATTGGTAGGTACATAGAGCAGTTAAAGGATTTGGATTTATTGGATGAAATTGGTGACTGTCTGATTCTAAAGGTCAAAGGCTTAATAATAGACCAGCCTAAAGATAAGCAAGTAAAGAAACTAATTGCCATGTTCGACCACATGATAGACTTCAACGAAGGCAATAACAAACCATTATCCAGAGAATGTATGATTTATAAGAAGTATAAGGAGAATGGATTTAAAGATGTCAAGAATATCCACGCTTTTATGAAGTCAATACAAGCAGGTACAGTAGGTAGAAAGCGACCTGTTAAGGAAGATATACCTTATGAGATTATTCTGTAGTTAGTTTGTAAGCAATAAAGCTCCAGACCATTAAACGGTAAGTATTCGGCCAACTACAGGTATTAAACCTTTATATACAAC
>NZ_QTMW01000061.1:0-24457 GCF_003604005.1 Bacteroides sp. OF03-11BH
TCTTGCCAAAGAGATATTTACGATGCAACCTTTACGGGCGCACATAGGTACTTGATGTACTCGGCCATCAGCGGCGAGGCGATGGCTTTCCATGCCTCCTCGATGACAAGGCACTTGCGGTTCTTCTTCAGGCGCATCTTCTGCAGGAACACGTCCATGATGATGAGCGTCACGATGGGGAAGAGCTGCTTGTTCTCCTTGATGGCATCCACCTCGAAGACGATGAAGGTCTCGTCGAACAAGGTGCTATCCACGTTCTCGTTGAGAATCTTGTCGTACTTGCCGCCACGGTAGAAGTTTTGGAGCATATAGGCGAAGTTGTCGCAGTCGATGGTGGTGATGTTGTTCTCGATGCAGATCTGGTCGAGACGCTCACAGGCGAACTCATAGAATGAGTCGAAGGAGAGGGTCTTCACGCTCAATGCCATGCGCCGTTCCTCCAGTCCCTTGATGAGTTTCTCCACCTTGTCGTGTATCTGCGTCAGCTCCGTGCCGCGCCGCTTCTCCATGGTGGAGAGGTTTTTTCTCAGTGTCTCCTTCTGTGAGGAAGGATAGGGCTGCACACCGTTGAAATAGAAATCGTAATACTCCGTCACCAACTGCTCCACGACACGGAACTCCAGTTCGGGTATCTGCGTCTCCGAGCCTTTCCATATCAGCAGTATCAGGTTCTTCAGGAAGTCTATCTTCTCAATGTTCAGCTCCCGCTTGCTGATGTTGAAGGGGTTCATGGTGATGGGCTTGTCCTCCGTATAGGCGATGTACTTGCCGCCCACATACTCGCAGAGTCCCTCATACGAGTTACCCGTATCGACCATGACGATGTCGGTGTTCTGCTCCCACAACTGACGCACCACGCTGTTCATGTGGAACGACTTGCCGCTGCCCGAAGGACCCAAACAAAAAAAGTTCGAGTTGTCGGTCAGCTTCTCCTTTCCCTCCTTTCCTGTGATGTCGATGGCTACGGGCACACCTTGGCGGTCGGTATAGTATATCTTCAGCGGGGTGTCCTCATTATGCACGATGCGCTCCTTGTACATCAGACAGGTGGCGGCATCGCCGAGGGTGAGGAATCGGTCGTAGTCGGCATTCATGCCATAGCAGTTGCCGGGGAAAGAGTTGACGAACAGCTCCAACTGGTTGTAGGCCCGCTTGCTGATGTGGATGCCCATGCGCGAGAAGGAGTTTTCGAGATGGTTGGTGCATTTCTGTATGTCGGTGTCGCCGCTCACTGCCACCACGAGGTTGTAGTGGGTATAGACGAGCTGCTTGCTCTCACGGGCTATCACCTCCTGCACACGCTTGATGTCCTCTACAGCCATCAGGTTGCTGGGGTTGGGCATGGAGGCATGGCGGTTTTTCTTCTTGTCGAGTAGGGCAAGCTCACGCTTCTGGTTGGGCACGAACACCATCTGGTTGAACACCACGCAGTCGGCTCCGGGCACGCTATCGACGATGCTCACGAGATCAACGGGCATACTGGTGTTGTTCACCTCGATATTTGCGTAGGGACGGATGACCGACGGCAAGTTGGCATAATCCACATCCACAAGGCTATACACCTTGCAGCTACGGTCCCCCATGCCGATGGTCTCGTCATCGACCTTGAAGTTGGTCATCGACACCACCTTGTCACGGAAGTTCATGGAGAAGAAACGGTCCACATACTCGCAGGCTTCCGTTTTGCCGAGGAATCGGGACTTCACGCCGGCATCCCTCAGCTGGTCGTGCACCTTGCGTATCTTCACCAAGAAGTCACGCCATTTCTTGTTGTCGAACGACATCAGACGGCTCTTCTTGTTCTCCTGTGTGATGGTGAGGTAGCAGACGCTGTCGGTAAAGGGTCTGCCGTTGAAATAGCGGAAGTAACTCTCGCTCAGGAACTCATGATTTCCACCGTTCTCTTCCTTGAATGCCTTCCTCACAAACACGTCCTGCTTGTGCAGCGCATAGCCTTCGCCCAAGGTCTGGGCAAGGGCGGCGAAGAGGTGGGTGAACTCATAGTAGGCCTCGATGTTGGCGGAATACTTCTGCACAGGGTTCTCCATCTTCAGAACAGCGGAGTATTCGCCCGTCTTGGTATAGAGCACGCCGATGCCATCCACTTCCTCGATGGAGAAGTAGATGTCCTGGAAGATGCGCTTGCGCTTCCCTCCCGTGCCGAATGCCTTGACACTGATGGCCATGCCCACGCAGATGGCTGAGAATATGAGTATGATGTATAGGGTCATTGTTCTTTTTCTTTTTTAATCGCAAAAAGGCGGGCGCACCCTCATGCGTGATGCCCCCACCTCCATTCACTTACAATCATTGATAGCTTTCCACTTGGACATAATGGATTCTCTTTTTTGTTTTACACTTTCTTTGAATAGGCATAGATGAATATGCCGTTGTCACTCTTCTTGCTGTGCAAGCCCTTGCGCTGCTTCATGACGATGAGAACGCCACCGACAGCTACGGCGAGGACTAGCAGCACGAGTCCTGCCACGAAACCGAAGATGCAGTAGCCGAGGATGAAACCCGCAACGGCTCCTCCTGCGGTGGCTGCCGCCCAGTAGATGTAGCGTCCCTGCAACCCGAAGAACTCCAATGGACGTTGCAGTCCCTTGAAAATGGGATAATCCGGAAAACGCTCTTGCTTTGTATCTGCCATAACTGTCAGTGTTTTAACGTTCTACATACTCACAATCTCACGCTGCGTTTAACCTCCAATGCCGAAGAACAGAGGCAGTGCCTGGGCTGCTGCAATGAGGAAAATACATGCGCCGACGACCATCATGATCTTCTTTTTCACGTCCTGTTCCTCGTTGTTCATGGCGATGTAAACGCTTATGGCTCCGACAATTGCAACGACACCTGCAATGGCATAGCAGAGCTTCACCACGATAGGTACATACTTGGCAATCTCCTCCGTCACTGTGGTAAGCGCGGTCGTTCCTGCCGAGTAGTCGCCGGCTGCGTTCTGTGCCATTGCTGCGGTGGTGCCGACAAGCAACATCAGGGCGAGCGTTTTCATGCGCTGTGAAGAGAAGAATCCCTTCACCTTCTTGTTAATCCTTTCAAACATTCTTTTTACCTTTTAATTTGTTACACTTTGAGTTATCTTATCTCGTATCACCTGTATCTCAAATCTGATAACCGAAGAAAGCGGGGAAGACGATGGTCGCTCCTATGAGGAACAGGCAGGCTCCCACCAGCATCATGATGTTCTTCTTCACTCCTTCTTCGCCCGTATTCATCTTTATATATATCTGCAAGGCGCTGACTATGACCACGATGCCCGCCACTGCATAGCACAGATAAACGATATAGAGCATCATCGTCACGGCATAGTCATGGGCACTCGCAAGTGCGTCCGCTCCCCAGCTGTAGTCCACGTTGCCACACTTAGCACTGGCCAGAGCTGGGGTTAAAGCGGCATATAATGATAGAAATGCACTTCTTGTTTTTGACATCATATCTCATTATTGAGTGATTCCACCTTGACCATGTCACGTCCATTGTGACGAAGACCGCGGGCGATGATGGTGTTGTTCAATTCTTCCGAATACATGGGGTCGGAATAGGTGGTATTCACTTCCTCCATCTTCTTCTCGATTGCGCTTTGTATCTTTTCAAGCACATGAGGCTTGCTCTCTTCCGCAGTGGCGGCTGCCTCCTCTGTAGGCTCTGCAAGCTGCTTCTCCTCGTAGGCTGTCTCATATTGGTTGTCGCCTACGCTGAAACCACCGTCGCTCTCGCTGACCGCTATCGACTCTTCCTCGTCGGTCATGTCACTGACATCAAACGACTCGCCCTGTGACTTCTCGTCCTTGGGCTTTCCGTACAGATCCTGCACGATGATGACCGTATAGTAGATGACATAGATTATGGTCACGACAATGGCGAATATTACAAATGACTTCATATTTTCAAGTTTGATTTTACTATGGTTTGGCTTATTGCCGATGCAAAGGAACTACCTTTTCTTCAATCTTAAACCGAAATGACTTTCCGCGGAGCCAAATCTTAACTCTAATTTTGATTACACTCGCAATCATACTCAAAAATCAAACTCGAAAGGCACAAAAAAAGCCCTTCCGATAGGGAAGAGCTTGTAAAGAGGGTGGATGAAAAAAATGTGGATGGCTATATGGTCAGGTACTTGCCATGGGAGAAGTCCTGATGTTCGTTAGAGAAAACATAGCCCAACTGGTTGGACAAGCATTGGGTGTTGCCTATCCTGGCATCGATGTTGGTGTGCGAATGTCCGTATATCCAATAGTCTATGCCGCTATCGGTGATATAGTCCTCCAACTCTACGGTGAACGCCACGTTTGCCTTGCTGCCTTGAAACTTTGGGTGGAGCATACGGAACGATGGTACATGATGGGTGACAACAATCTTATGGGCTGCTTGCGAATATGCCACTGCATCCTTGATAAAGGTGAGGCAACGTTCATGCTCAGCATTGAATTGGGCATGGGTCATCAGCTCACCTTTATATAATATACGGCGGAAGTCGCTTATCACTTGCTCGGTGAAGTAAGCGTCCTCCAAAGGAATCCTCGACCAAAGGGTGGAGAGGATGATGTCGGTGTCGCCAATCCTCGCAATACCGTTGTAGTGGCTGAATACATTGGGACGTACCTCCAAGAGATAGCCGTCGGGCAGTGTCGCCACATCATAATATTTGTAGAACTCATGGTTGCCCATGCAGCAATGCACCTCCTTGTAGTTCTCCGATGCCCAGTCCCAAAAGGGATGCTTGGAGTAGTTGTCATCGCCGAGATAGCCGATGTCGCCGGCAAGCAGCAGTATGTCGCCCGTCACCTCCAAGGGGTGGGCTTTCAGATACCGCCAATTGTCGGCAAACTCCAGATGCAGGTCGGATGCGTATTGTATCTTCATATTGGTCATGCTTCTATAAACAATTCATCCAGTTGATCTAACAGTCCGGTCACAAATGCCTCGTCTTGACCGAGTGACTTTGACAATGGTTCTGCGAGAGTTGACCAGTCGGCTCTGATGGAGGCGACAAACTCCCTTATACATGCCACTATTGAAGCAGGAGCCTCAATGTTGTCCTCAGTCATTATGACCACATTTTTCAGGATGTCCGAACGGTGCTTCTTGATGTCTTTGGTGTTCACATGCTTGCCGTCCCGCTTGTCTGCCATGAGATTTAGGTAGGCTCTTGCCTTCAGTGCTATCAAGGCAGCGGAATTGGCATGGCGTATGCCATCAGTCAGTTGGCTGTGTGCGATAGTAAAGTGATAGTAATCATCGTCCATGATGATGGCACTAAGACTCGACACATCTTCATCGGTCGGGATAGGTTCTATGACAAATCCCTTTGGCTCTCCAAGCACGTCGGGGTGGCGTGACAGCAGTTCTATCATCTCGGGATAGCCGTCTTTACCATCAAGGAAACGATACATTTCATACCTTGGTGGCTCACCAGCCTCCTGTTTCCTCTTTTCAGGTCGATAGCCAGCCTCCCGCACAAACTGCCAGAAGCGATTGGCGAAAGCCTCGGTCATGTTCTCTACGATGACTATCATGTCGATGTCGTGTGTGGCGCGTGGACGCACCACGGTATTGGTCATGGTGATGTCACAGGCTGCTCCGCCTATCACCACATAGTTTTCTGAGTATTCCGCAAATGCTTCACGGAACTTGACTAATCCTTCCATTTCTGTTCACTGATTATTCGTTCTACTTCTTTTTCTACTCTCGGATCATCATCATCTCTCAACGAAAGGACAAGGGAAAGGCGATCAACCCACTGGCTTTTGTCGCCCATTTTGCTGACAACAGGGTATTTCCATACCTCTATGATATAGTTGCCGTCATAGATGTTGGGATTCTCCATGACATCAGCCGACTTGACGGCACGATATTCCTTGCTTGTCATCATTATCATCTCTTCCCGGTCACGATTAAGCATGGAATAATGTGCCAGGGCATTGATGCCGCATACGGGGTATTCCGCATCCAAGCGTATGTCATCGCAAAAGATGCGGTTCTCCACAGGTGACAGCAAGACGTTCTGAGCCTTGTCCCACAGTTCCTTGCCCTTCAACTCGAAGTGTACCACCTTGCTGCGCTGTCCGTTCTGAATCTTTTGACACAGTCCTACATCTTCAAGACAGGTGACACCCAACGTGACGCTTTCGTAAGAATATGGAAGCAACGGTGCAATATCCCTTGGCGACATTCCTTCAATACTGCCCACCTGTAGGTGATAGAGTAGTATGTATTGCGCCACAGGGGTCAATACTTCGGCAATCTTCCTGTTGCTTGTCTTCTCCAATGCTATGATGCCTGGCAGATGGGCATATTCCTCGGACATGACAAAGAAGACTCCTTTGTCTGCCAGTCTGTGTCGCTCGTAGGTGGGTCCGGGCGCAAGGATAAACACCGCAGGCAGTCCCAGGGCTTCGGTCAACCGCTTGCCCGTGATGGCGCAAGTCCGTGGAGAGGGATTGCCCTTCTTGGGCTCAACGAACAGCAGGGGCGTGCCTTGGTATGTGCCATCATAGAAACGGTATGAGAGTTTCTCGCCAACCGTGATGCCTTTCAGGCTTTCCTTGGCACGAGGTTCCACCTCAAAGCGTCTGCCCAATATCCTTATTTCTTTTTTCAATTCCATTCTGCTACATTTTAATAATGTATTAAAACGATGCAAAAATAAGGATAATAATTGAGAATCAAGCATGTTTGGGCGAAAAAGTGCAGATTTGATATGTAATTTCAATGCATTTGAGCCATTTTTGCATCAAATGATGGTGTTTTCGTCTTTATAATGTCATTCAGATGCCGTTCGTTTCTTCCTCATCAGATAGTCGTTGACATCCTTGTAGTCGGCATATCTGAAGGACTCGTCCGTCACCCTGTACTCGAATACATTGCTGATGCTCTCAACCGTCTTGCGTCCTGCCTGGTCGTTGTCGAGGAAGCAATGGATGTGGGTGTAACGGTCAAGGTAATGCAATGCCTGTTTGAGGTTGGCGACTGAGTTCAGTATCATATAGTCGCAAGGGCTTTCAACGACAAACCATCGGTCTTGCTGTTTAACGAGGGTCATATAAGCAAGGAAGTCCATGAAGCCCTCAAAGACCAGACAACCGTTTTGCCACTCGTTGAACGTATGGGCAAGCAGGGTGATGTCCTTATGCCCGATGCAGCCCTTGAAATAGGGATTGCGCACCTCATGTCCTTCACTCAGATTGCCAAAGGCAATGCCATAGTAATGTTTTTGCTCAACCTTGTAGTGTATCTCCCTGCAATACATCCTGCCAATGGTGATGTCTATCCGTCGGCTACTGAAATAGGACAGCAGAGAATGGTTGCTCAGTGGGAGCAGCTTCACATCGTTCATCTTGGTTGTCGTGTATTCCTTGGCTGCGATAGCGGTCTCGATTGCCTTATCCACAGTGGCAATACTCTTGGACGCAAGGTAGGCAAGGGCATCGGAAACGGATTGTTTGTTATACATACGCTTTACCAGCTCCACAAGGTCACCGCCCTCCTTAATGGCGTAGTCGTACCACAGGTTCTCCTTCTTGCTGACCTTGAACGATGCGGTCTTCTCGTCCCTGAAGGGTGACAGATACCAGTAGGCATTGCCCTTCTTCTTTTTCAGCGTTACATTCTCCTTGTCTAAGAAGTCTATAATGCTCAGTTTCTTCGATTGTTCAATATTCATTGTACTTTCATTTGTTCGGTTTTACTTTGTCCATGGAAACAGTTTACTTTACCCTTTCTCCTATATAGGCACACCCGTAAACTAAACCATTTGCTAAACTACTTTTCCGCTTCCCAATTCAGCCTCCGATTTCGGTTTACTTTGGCCTTATTTCTTATATATAGGTACGGACGTAAACTAAACTGGTTTCTGAACTGTTTTTATTCCTCTTCATGGAACAGGTCAATCTCGGCAGGTGTATATCCGAAATAGTAATGATTATCCCGCTTCACTATGAGCTTTTGCTCGTTAATCAGGTATTTCAGCATTTTGATGATGACGCTTCTGCCACGCTTAAAGCCAATGTCTGCATAGGCTTGCGTTAATTCCTCCACCATGCGATCGAATCCTTTGATAGGTTTCTCCTTGAATGCAGCCGTCAGCGCCTCGTTATGCTGTTCGGATGTCAAGTCTTGGTAAGTAAACCTTGACGGTTGCTTGTCACCTTCTTCCTTCTCCGGCGTGTGCTCGACAATCTCTGGCAACCCTTCCTCATTGACTGTAAAGGCAAACGGCTTGAACTCCTTCTCACGGATGTGCATCGCCTTCACCTCGCTGATGTCGGGATTGGTGGTGCTCTTGGTGATGACAAGCACCGTCTCTGCCTTGTTGTTCATCTCCGTACCGATATGCCCGCGCACGTTATTGTCGCCCTTGTTCTGATGCAATACGCAATGGATGTGCAGGTCATACTTTGATGACCATTCCATCATCTTGTTGATGACCTCGACCGATTCTCCCGCATTGTTGATGTCGAGAAGCAGGTCTCTGATTCCGTCGATGATGACCAGTCCATAGCTTTGGTCTTGGGCAAGCGCATAGTCTATGACCTCTATCCTGACGGAGGGCGTGTACTCTCTCAGACAGATAAAGTCAAGGTTCTCGTTGTCGATGCTTGTAGGTAGACCAGCGAGCTTCAGGATGCGCTCCAGCACATTATGGCAGTGATAGCGGCTCTGCTCCGTATCTACATACAGTATCTTGCGTTTCCCCTCTGGCAGACTGGCGCGATAGTTCAGTACCTTGCCGTTGGCGAGGGAAGCGGCTACCAAGGCAGACACGTTGAAGGTCTTTTTCGCCTTTGCCTTACCAGTAGAAGCACTGAAGTTGCCCAATGTGGCTATGCTGGAATTATCAACCCATATAATCTGAGGAGGTGTTTTATAAGTATCTGTTGCCTTTATCAACGATTCGCTCAATATGCGATTGAGACGCTGTACTCCTTCCTCTTTTGAGTTAGGCTGTACATGTTTGTTATTTTCTTCCATTTTCATTCTTTCGGATTATCAATTTCTATTTTCGTTACCATTCCAATGACCTCTTGTTTGTTTTGGAGCAGCCACTTGTCGATTTCTTCTCTATTAAAATACAGCATTTTTCCCCTTGGCTTATAGTGTGGAACTTCTTTTGCGGCTGTAAGTTTGTATAGCAGGCTTTCAGAAACACCAATATACTTACATGCTTCGTCAAACCCCAAGACGGTTTTGGTCTGCTTGACCATCTTCTCCAATTCCTCGATTCGCTCTATTAGTTTGTCAATAGGTCCCAAAGCCTCCAAACTGTCTTCTATTGCGACAATTCGCTCATAGAGTCTAAAATGTCTTTCATTCATGTGTCACGTACCTTAATTAAATTGTTTACAGACAGTAGCACGGTTATATTAGCCGTCTATTCTTTCTTTGTGTAGATAGTACATATTCCTCTGCTTCTCTTTGAATCTCGTTCTTCGATTTGCCCTTGGTTCCTTGAAGCCATTCATCTATCTCAGATTTGAGGAACATGATGCGTTTGCCTCTCTTGTGAAACGGTATTTCCCGATTGCTTGTCCAGCAATATATGGTATGCTCTACCGGATGTGTTGGGAGATAAGCACATAATTCAGCAACCGTAAACCATGTTTCTTCTTTTTCTGATTGAACAAGTTCATATATACCATCAATCTTGTCTTCTAATGATGACAGCTTTTTCAGTACCCCCGTTATAGCGTTGGGAATATCTTCAAATCTTATACTATTTTCTTCCATGCTAATTATTTTTTATGATTTTTGATGCAAAGTTATGGGGAGACTGTCACTAAATAGAAAAAGTAACGTGATAGTAAGGCAGTATCAACCAAACTATCACGTTTTTACTTTCATTTAGCAGAATTATTGTGATTTATTCCTCTCTTAATATCTGTTCGATGGATTTGCAGATGGCATATTGACTTGCTGTCATGGAAACGTTTCTTCTTATCCTTGAAAGAGAAGAGGAAAGACAACTTGAAGTTATGAATTTCTCTGTTCCATCCTTTTTGATACTGGTTAAGAAGCGACCTTCTCCCATGACATATTGCCAATTATTGTTTATCAAATGGTATTGAGCCATAGCGTCAAACAGTACGGCTACATTACGTACATTCTTTACACGGATAGATGCGTCCAAGTCGCACTTGAATAGGCGACACAACTCGCTACGCACATCACTGTTGTCGGCAAAATCAAATATGTCGTGACTTTGGACAAGTTCTACCAACAAATCCATCTGTCTGTCTGACAATTGGCATCCCAAAGTGAGGATGGACGATTTCTTTCGGGTAAGGATTGGCAGACCAGTACCCACATGTTGAAGAAACAACTCAATAAGTTCCTGCTTGGAATAATCTTCTTTTTTCTTGATTATTGACACACACTTAGAGTCTCTAAACAAAGTACCAATAATGCCAATTGCCATCTGTCGCGAGTTCTTACAACGTGCACAATCACAGTCAATATATTGGTGACTGCGCTCAAATAGTTCTATGAAGTACTCTGTCTTCATATGATTCTTTTCAGCTTGAAGATACCAACTTCTTGCGATCTCAAACAACTCATACAGTTCTCTGTAGAAGTCTTCTGTACACTCCACATGTTTGTGGACACGCTTGCTCTCTTCAAAAAGAGAGAAGCCAAAAAAGGCTGTCTTTTTTCATTTTTATCTGTTTATTGTTATAAATGTTTGGTTTCCACGAAAGGTTAAAGTGCCAAAACAATAGCATCATTACATAGAATGTTGAAAATGAAAGGCACTAAAAACCACCTGTACAATAAAGGACTTATTGATACAAGTGGTCTTCTATACTAAGTGCTTACAAATGATAATCACTATTCATCTATGTCCAACTTAAAAGCTTCTGTAGCTTCATCTTTCTTCTTGTCAATTACTTTTGCGTAGATTTGCGTGGTTTTTACATTGGTATGCCCTAACATTTTGCTTACGGTATATATGTCTGTACCGTTAGCCAATTGTAACGTTGCATAGGTGTGGCGGAAGCAATGAAAGGTGATGTGCTTGGTAATCCCTGATGCTTTTACCCACCGTTCCAAAGGCCTAGATATCCATGAAGGGTCAGGCAGTCCGGCAAACACCAACAGTTCTCCGTCTTTCTTGCGCTCACCGCAAAGATTGTATGCCTGTGGCGATATAGGCATGTATTCAACGCCCTTAGTCTTCTGCTGAGTGAAATTGAGACGGTACCCACCATTGTATTCTTCAACCTCTGACCATTTAAGCTTTTGAATATCGCTATGTCGCATTCCTGTCAGTGCAGAGAACAAGGCTGCCCGTTTTAGTATATCATCACACGGAGTCTTTGCCAATATATTAAGTTCTTCCAGTGACAGATACTCTCTTCGAGCACTCTGAAACATGATATTTTTAGCCTTGGCAGCAATATCACAATTCAGATAGCCATCCACGAAAGCTTGTTTGAGTGCCGCCTTGAAGATAGAGAAGTACGTCGATGCCGTATTCCTTGAAATAGTTCCTTTCTTAGAACCACCCTGCGGTGCCTTTATCAAGAAGGAACGGAATGCCTCAATATACTTCATGTCAATCTGCGAGAACTGTATGTAGTCACACTTGGCAAACATTGACAACAGTGTGTGCAATCTGCGCCAGTTGACAACTATCGATTCTGACGCAGTTTCCTCTCTTTCTTTGATTAACTTCTCAATATACTCCAGAACATTGCATTTTGAGCGTTCGCTTTGTTCTGCCATTTCCATTTGCTGGTCAGTAAAGAGAGCCATGTTGTCGTACTCTTTTTGACGCAGGACTCGAACGCCATCCGCATAAAGGCAAGTTTCCATATCTTGCTTGGATTTACACTGAATAACGCCATTGTCATCTCGCTTGGGCTTGTACTTTATTCTACCAGCAACGGCTCGCTCGCTTCGTCGTTTATCCCATATAGGGGTAGTAATAGACCTCCTGAGATATTCACGCACTCGTTTGGGTTTGTCATTTCCCGTCTCATAAACAGGATAAGCTTCAAGATAGATGAACCACTCATCTCTCCACTCACTTTTCTTTAATTTGACGGAGACTTTAGTATAATCTAATCTTTTCATAATGGTTTTATATCTTTATAAAGTTTGTCTATTGATTCCTTGTGAGCATACACATAATTACCGATTTGCCGGGTCGGTATTGAGTATTTTCGTATATGAGCATACACGGTGCTGTCATCCAGATGAAATTTCTTGGAAATCTCACCTATTGTATAGCAATCCTCTGGTTCCATGCGGTACATGGTAACTGGTTTCCTTGGCTTGGTGTCAAGCGGAGACTGTCTTAACGGAAACAGATTCATTAGTTCTCCTTTGCATACAAGTCGTATTCCTTTCTCTGGCTCAATGAAGGAAATCTTTTTCATGTAGATGAGCCTATAAATGGTTGAGCGGCTTGCACCAAACATAGCATACGCTTCCGTTATGCTGATATACTCTTTAGACTTGGGCATATTGCTTACAATCTTGTCCAGTTCAAGTTGGCGTTTTTCTTCATCATGCTTACGCTTCCACGCCACCTTGGAGCATTTGGGTGAACAATACCAGGACTCCAAAGTCCTTGCGAAGAACTCTTCTCCGCACACAGGACATTTCCGTACTATCTTATACTTTGCTACTGCCATAATTCATTCATTTTGTAGTTCTTAATATCTATTCTTCTCATCATATCTACTTTTTCTTACAGGTACAAATAAGGTACAGATGTTTATAATAATAACGCAAAGATAGCAATATTATTGTGTACGGCCAAAAACAAGAAAAGCGTGTAACTCATTGAGCTACACGCTTTCCATTTGATATTGTATTCTTATTTCTCTATGTGCTTATTTCACTTCTTCGAAGTCAGCATCCTGAACGTTATCCCCGTGTTTGCTGTTATCTTGCTGGCCAGCACCACCATTCATATCAGGACCAGCCTGTGCTCCACCTTGTGCACCGCTCTGTGCATACATTTCAGCACTTGCAGCCTGGAAAGCAGTATTGATTTCTGCCATAGCAGTATCAATAGCAGCCAAATCCTGTGCCTTGTGAGCATCTTTCAATTTCTGCAAAGCAGCTTCAATCGGAGCTTTCTTATCAGCAGGCAACTTATCACCTAATTCTTTCAACTGATTTTCAGTAGAGAAGATTACGCTGTCAGCCTGGTTCAGCTTGTCGATCTTTTCACGTTCTTTCTTATCTGCTTCAGCATTAGCTTCAGCTTCAGCCTTCATCTTTTCGATTTCTTCCTTGCTCAAACCGCTGGATGCTTCAATACGGATAGCCTGTTCTTTACCGGTAGCCTTATCTTTTGCAGATACTTTCAAGATACCGTTGGCATCGATATCAAATGTAACCTCAATTTGAGGAACACCACGACGAGCCGGAGCAATACCTGTCAAGTTGAACTGACCGATTGATTTGTTCTGTGCAGCCATCGGACGTTCTCCCTGTAATACGTGGATAGTAACTTCCGTCTGGTTATCGGCAGCAGTAGAGAATGTTTCACTCTTACGAGCCGGGATGGTAGTGTTAGCATCGATCAACTTAGTCATTACACCACCCAGTGTTTCGATACCCATTGACAACGGAGTAACATCCAACAATACCACACCTTTGATTTCGTCTGTCAACACAGCACCTTGTACAGCAGCACCAATTGCTACCACTTCATCCGGATTCACACCTTTAGAAGGAGCCTTGCCGAAGAAATCCTCTACCAATTTCTGAACAGCCGGAATACGTGAAGAACCACCAACAAGGATTACTTCATCAATATCAGCATTGTTCAAACCTGCATCACTCATTGCCTTCTTACATGGTTCAAGACAAGCCTGAATCAATTCGTGAGCCAAAGATTCGAATTTTGCACGAGTCAAAGTCTTCACCAAGTGCTTAGGCACACCACCCACCGGCATGATATACGGCAAGTTGATTTCTGTACTTGTAGAAGAGGAAAGCTCAATCTTAGCTTTTTCAGCAGCTTCTTTCAGACGTTGCAAAGCCATCGGATCCTGAGTCAAGTCAGCACCTTCGTCGTTCTTGAATTCCTGTACCAACCAATTGATGATTACCTGGTCGAAGTCATCACCACCCAGGTGAGTGTCACCATTTGTAGAAAGTACTTCAAACACACCACCACCAAATTCGAGGATAGAGATATCGAATGTACCACCACCAAGGTCGAATACAGCAATCTTCATATCTTTGTGAGCCTTATCCAGACCGTAAGCAAGAGCTGCGGCTGTCGGTTCGTTTACAATACGTTTTACTTCCAGACCAGCAATCTGTCCGGCTTCCTTAGTAGCCTGACGTTGAGAGTCGGAAAAATATGCAGGAACGGTGATAACTGCTTCTGTTACTTCCTGACCGAGATAGTCTTCGGCAGTTTTCTTCATTTTCTGAAGAATCATTGCAGAAATTTCCTGCGGAGTGTACAGACGTCCGTCGATGTCAACACGCGGAGTGTTATTATCACCTTTCACAACTTTATAAGGAACACGAGTCACCTCCTTCTGTACCTGATCCCAAGTTTCACCCATGAAACGTTTGATAGAGAAGATTGTACGTGTAGGGTTCGTAATAGCCTGACGTTTTGCAGGATCACCCACCTTACGTTCACCGCCATCTACGAAAGCGACAACAGAAGGAGTCGTACGTTTACCTTCACTGTTTGCAATTACTACAGGTTCGTTACCTTCGAATACGGCAACACAAGAGTTTGTAGTTCCTAAGTCAATACCAATAATTTTTCCCATGATCGTTATTTTTTTATTTATTATTTATTCATTGATTTCTTTTTGTCCGGTTGTTTCTCCGGCTCTTATCAAGGAGCCTCGTCGCGAACGGACGCTTACTAAAAAGCAAACCGTGTGCCAAAAAGAAATTATACGAATGCATGACATAATATCTGCCAAAAAGACAGTTTTAATAAATAAACACTGCTGACATAGTCATATTCAAAGCCAGTCAGCAACTGTTTCTTTAAACAAATACAGACGACTCTGGTTCGATGAAAGAAAAAAAATATGCCTGTGTCGTCATGTGCGACACAGGCATATCCTATTATATAGATCGATCTATTTATTACTTTTCCAGCACGATGACCAATGCACCATTTGCATCATACAAGCCAATGCCGCCACCGGACAACACATCGAATGACTTCACCTCATTGATAGCTTTCAGCACCTTACCTTCTGTTTCCATGTCCGGACAAGCCATCATTGTGCTCGCTACTCCCGGAAAAGAAATTGATTTGGCATTGCTGGTACTGGTTTCAAAACCGCCATTAATCAAATTACATCCGGCATTGCCATGAATTGTCTTTTTCTTCACATCAAAAGCAATGAAAGGTTGTTTTTCCATTCCGGAAGGAATTGCTTCACCATTCACTTCTTTTATTTTCCATTCTCCATTCAAAACCGAAAGTTTCACATCAGCCTCCTTCTTTTGTAGAACGACAACCGGACGGTTGGACGAATTGCAAAGATACACTTTGTCCTTACCTGCCTTCTTATATCCTTTTACCTGCGCAAAAGCATTCAATACATTATTTTCAGTAGTCATATCCGGACACATCATCCGGGTACTAGCCATTCCTGTAAGTTCAAGACTTCCCGGCTTCGCATTTACATCGAAGCTACCCATCATCCGATTACAGCCGCTATTGCCGGACACACGACCGGTTGCTGTATCAAAAGCGATAAAAGGAAGGGATTTACTTTCGCCCGGAGTTATTTTCGAGCCATTGACTTCTATGATATTCCATTCACCATTGATAGACGACAGGGAAATTGCCTTCTCAACCGAACGGCACGAAGACATTGCAAGTGCTGCACCAGCAATGCAAATTGAAACAAATACTTTCTTCATATTGTTATAACGTTTAAGTTAAAATCGAGGGCAAAGATATCAAAAAGATTGGAAAATAACATCCAATGCAACATAAAATATATACATTTGCCAGTAAATGTACAACAAACGAACAATTTACATAGTTCACTTAAAGTAAACAAATATGAGAATAATTGTCCTGTCTTTGATTCTATTCTACTGTGGTACGTCTCCTATCATAGCCCAAAGTGATTACATCGTCACTACTCCTTCTGCACAGGAAATCCCTGTAGGCCAAGAAGAACAGTTTATCAAAAGTAACTTTCCGTTGCTACCGCTGGGCAAATGGACACCCGGAATGAAATTTATGTTCGTTCCATCTCCACGGAGCATGTTCCTTCCCACCCTTTTCAGCTACGAGACCGAGAAAGGGGTAGACAACAGCCTGCTGAAACATAAAATACTCACTTTCACGGGAACTGAAGAGAAAGCTCAGAATATCCCTAACGGGACTAACTACTCCACTCGCTTCATCTTCGAATGTGAGGGAGGAAAATATTATTATGAGATAAAGAATATGCGGCTGGAGGAGATCTCCGAAAAGGCTCCCCGTGCCGGCATCAACGGATTGGTTTATTTGAAGGATGTGGATACTGCTAAAGAGCTGTTGGTAGGAAAAACAGTCTATATACAAGCAGAAAGTGTCCGGATAGACGATGCCAACAATTATTCCGGCTACCGGGATATAGCCATTCCCGTCAATACGGAAGCAACGATTACCGCTATCGGAGTCGGCAGTCAGGCATATCCGGCAAAAATCGTATTCAAAGATATGCAGGGACATTCTTATTATCTGGAAGTTGCCCTCTCACGAACAAACTCCGGCATGGACCTGAATGATTTTCAAGGAGAAAAGAGAATGAAGTATTTCTCAAATGCATTCAGTTTCACCAATAAGAGTCTAGGCACTATCGAAAGCCTGAAAAATAAATATATGGGAATGACAGTTTATCCTAAAAAGGTGCTGCCAGCCAAAAGAATCATATCATTTGAAGACAAGCAGACCGAATCACGCGTTCACCTGCCCCGATATACAGTTCTGCAAATCAAAGACATTAGATTATCTCCTCCCGGCAGTCTGGCTATTCTCTCATTAGAAGACAATGACGGAGCGATCTATGAATTGGAAACCGATCTGAAATATGATGTTATCGTCAGAAATGAAAATTATATCGAAGACTTTTTCGGATTCGAAGATATACATAAAAAATATCCGGGTATCACAGAAAATCGTTGGCAGATTATCTCCCGGGGAGATCTGGAGACGGGTATGAGTACAGTGGAATGCCGTTTGTCCATTGGTGATCCGATAGAAATCGAGCTAAAAAAAGACAATCGTTTCGAAACTTGGTTTTACAATGGCAAAACGCTGGAATTTGAAAATGGAACCTTGCAGCGTTACAAATAAAAAGGAGTAGCTGCGAATGATTATCTGAAAATAATCACGTATATTTGCAAAGCTAACAATTCCAATATTCTTAATATTTTAATTCGCAATTAACGAAATGGGTAGAGTTCTTATTATTGGTGCGGGCGGTGTTGGCACTGTCGTTGCGCACAAAGTGGCACAAAATGCCGATGTATTTACAGATATCATGATTGCCAGCCGTACGAAAGAGAAATGCGATAAAATCGTCGAGGCAATAGGTAACCCCAATATAAAAACAGCTAAAGTTGATGCAGACAATGTAGATGAGCTGGTAGCCTTATTCAACGATTTCAAACCGGAAATGGTGATTAATGTGGCTCTCCCTTATCAGGATCTGACTATTATGGAAGCTTGTCTGAAAGCTGGAGTGAACTATCTGGACACCGCTAACTACGAGCCGAAGGATGAAGCTCACTTTGAATACAGTTGGCAATGGGCTTATCACGATCGCTTCAAAGAAGCAGGTTTGACAGCTATTCTCGGTTGCGGATTCGACCCGGGAGTAAGTGGCATCTATACCGCTTATGCAGCTAAACATTATTTTGATGAGATTCAATATCTGGACATTGTAGACTGTAATGCGGGTAACCACCATAAAGCATTTGCTACGAACTTCAATCCGGAAATCAACATCCGCGAAATTACGCAGAACGGACGCTATTATGAAAATGGCAAATGGGTAACTACCGGTCCGCTGGAAATTCATAAAGACCTGACATATCCGAACATCGGTCCGCGTGATTCTTATCTTCTTTATCACGAAGAACTAGAGTCATTGGTGAAACATTACCCGACAATCAAACGTGCACGTTTCTGGATGACTTTCGGACAAGAGTATTTAACCCACTTACGCGTTATCCAAAACATCGGTATGGCACGAATCGACGAAGTTGATTACAACGGAGTGAAGATTGTGCCGCTGCAATTCTTGAAAGCTGTATTGCCTAACCCGCAGGATTTAGGAGAAAACTACGAAGGAGAAACCTCTATCGGTTGTCGTATCCGCGGTTTGAAAGATGGCAAGGAACGTACTTATTATGTATACAACAATTGCAGCCATCAGGAAGCTTACCGGGAAACAGGTATGCAAGGAGTGAGCTACACCACCGGAGTTCCGGCAATGATCGGAGCCATGATGTTCTTCAAAGGTGAGTGGAAGCGTCCGGGTGTAAACAACGTAGAAGAGTTCAATCCGGATCCGTTTATGGAACAACTCAACAAGCAAGGTCTTCCCTGGCATGAAGAGTTCGACAAAAATCTGGAATTATAAGAGTAGACTTGTTCATTAAAAAGATAGTTATGATAAACGTAGGAGATAAAGCACCGGAAATCTTAGGCATCAATGAAAAAGGCGAAGAAATCCGTTTAAGTGCTTATAAAGGAAAAAAGATTGTGTTGTACTTCTACCCGAAGGACAGTACATCAGGGTGCACGGCACAAGCGTGTAATCTGCGCGACAACTATTCCGAACTACGTAAAGCCGGCTATGAAGTAATCGGTGTCAGCGTAGACAATGAAAAGTCGCACCAGAAATTTATCGAAAAGAACAATCTTCCTTTTACCCTGATTGCCGACACTGACAAAAGGTTAGTGGAAGAGTTTGGAGTATGGGGAGAAAAGAAACTGTACGGACGTGCTTACATGGGTACTTTCCGCACTACTTTCCTGATTAATGAAGAAGGAATCGTAGAACGGATTATCACTCCCAAAGAAGTGAAGACCAAGGAACATGCCTCACAGATTTTAAATCAATAACTCCATTAATTATATAAGAATAAGGTATGGCAAAGAAAGATGAACTTAATTTTGAAACAGATAATAAAATGGCATCAAGCGAAAAACTAAAAGCCTTACAGGCTGCCATGGAAAAGATAGAAAAGAGCTTCGGTAAAGGTTCTATCATGAAAATGGGTGATGATAGTGTTGAACAAGTAGAAGTGATCCCGACAGGCTCTATTGCCTTGAACGTGGCACTTGGTGTTGGAGGTTACCCTAGAGGTAGAATCATCGAAATCTATGGCCCGGAGTCTTCCGGTAAAACAACATTGGCTATCCACGCCATTGCTGAAGCACAAAAGGCCGGCGGTATCGCTGCTTTTATTGATGCCGAACACGCTTTCGACCGTTTCTACGCATCTAAACTGGGAGTGAACATTGATGATCTTTATATCTCTCAACCGGACAACGGAGAACAGGCTTTGGAAATTGCAGAACAACTGATCCGTTCTTCTGCTATCGACATCATCGTTATCGACTCTGTAGCCGCACTGACCCCTAAAGCGGAAATCGAAGGTGACATGGGTGACAACAAGGTAGGTCTTCAGGCACGTTTGATGTCTCAGGCACTCCGTAAGTTGACAGCTGCTGTGAGCAAGACACGTACGACTTGTATTTTCATCAACCAGCTGCGTGAGAAGATCGGCGTTATGTTCGGTAACCCGGAAACAACGACTGGTGGTAACGCATTGAAATTCTATGCTTCTGTACGTCTGGATATCCGTGGTAGCCAACCTATCAAAGATGGTGAAGAGATTCTTGGTAAACTGACCAAAGTGAAAGTAGTGAAGAACAAAGTAGCGCCTCCTTTCCGCAGAGCTGAATTTGACATCATGTTCGGTGAAGGTATCTCCCACTCCGGAGAAATCATCGACTTGGGTGCTGACTTGGGAATCATCAAAAAGAGCGGTTCATGGTATAGCTACAACGATACTAAGTTAGGACAAGGGCGTGATGCCGCTAAACAATGCATTATGGATAATCCTGAATTGGCAGAAGAACTGGAAGGACTGATTTTTGAAGAATTGAAGAAGAAATAAATAGCTTTAGATCTGTTTATCCGTAGGCTGAAAGCTAAGTAAACAAAGGTGGGAGAAAGTCATTTACGATCATTCTCCCACCTTTTTCTTTTTTATATCATTCTCTCTTTTATCCCTTATACAAAATAAATGTATGCCAATGTACTCAAGCTGATAATTATCCAAAGCAATATTCCTTGAATCAGAGGTTTAATTCCAACGGCTTTCAAAACATCAATAGAAAGAGAAGCACCGATGAAGAACATAGTTATCGTCAAAGTCTTACGGGCAATACCGTTGATAGCTGCTCCTAATTGTGGCACTCCATCCAGTAAATAAGTATTTACCACCAATGCCAATACGAAGAAGAGGATAAACCATGGAATACTTATCTTTTGTCCTTTACTCTTGAAAATAAAGGAAGTAGCAAAAGCCATCGGGATAATCCAAAGAGCACGGGTCAATTTGATAGTAGTAGCCACTTTTAATGCTTCTTCACCATAGGCAGCTCCCGCGCCTACTACAGAACTGGTATCATGAATGGCAATAGCTGCCCATGTTCCAAACTGTTGTTGATCCATATTCAATGCATGACCAATGGCAGGGAAAATGAAAAGTGCAATAGCGTTCAGGATAAAGATTGTACCTAATGCCACAGACATTTCACTGTCCTTCGCTTTCAACACCGGTCCCACTGCTGCGATAGCACTACCACCACAGATAGCGGTTCCCGAACTGATAAGATAAGCTGTATTCCGATCTATTTTAAACAATTTACGTCCGATGAACCAGCCAATTACCAATGTTCCGATTACTGAAATGACCGTAAATTCCATACCTTCCTTACCGGAAGCTAAAGCAGAATGAAGGTTCATACCGAATCCCAATCCTACTACTGAATATTGCAACAGATATTTCGATGTTTTCTTATTAAACTTTGGATGTGCTTGTCCGCAAGTTAATGCAAAAATAAGTCCGAGGAACAAAGCAACGGGAGGAGTTACCCAAGCCGACCATGCTTCCAATCCCGGAATATAGTCTAAAAACAGGAAGAAAGTCAGAGTGGAAAGCAGCGCAATATAAATCATCTTATTATTTGCCTGCAAAGTTTTTGTAGCTGTTGAAATCATATCTTTTTGTCTTTAATCGTTTTCCGGGTGCAAAGGTACGGTAAACAATCAAGACCCACCAATAGTTTCTAATTATGCATTATAACTTTTAATTATAGGCATACTCTCTCCCAACTACTCTTACACTGTTACAATGTCTTTCCCAAAAGGCGATAATGCCAAAGATGCCAACTTGAAGTGTTGCAATCCAAAAGGGATTCCGATAATGGTAATGCACAATATAGCCCCGAAAACCAAATGTGACAGACAGATCCAAATGCCACCCAGAAATATCCACAGGATATTCATCAATATATAGAGGCAGCCACCGGAACGGTTCCCACTTCTGACTTCTTTACCGAAAGGCCATAAAGCAAGTCCGGCCAACTTCAATGTTTGCATCCCAAAAGGAATGCCGATAATGGTCAGCATCATCAATAAACTCGAAATGAGGTATTCGACAGCAGTAAAGATACCACCAAGCAGCAGCCACAATAGATTCATTAAACAGCCCATATAAAATAGTATTAGTTATTATTCCAATTTTCTTTTTGTTGTCTCATCCACTTTACCCTGAAAATAATGGTCGATCACTTGCTGAAACAAATCATCCGAAGCAACTTCATTAAAAAGCGTCATGCATGACAATACTTTCATCGCATCTAACGAACCGAAAACTTCCTGCGCCGTTTTATTTTTCAAATGAAGAAAAACAGACGTTATTTCACGAAGTCTTTCTCCCAAAATTGGATGGGCAAGATATGCTTCAGCCTCTTCTTTGCCGCTAAGGCCATAATACTGTGAATTATAACTCATGCCCAATCCTTTCAGTTGAGGAAATATATACCAAATCCAATGGGAATATTTCCGCCCGTTTCTAACTTCTGCAAGGGCTTGTTCATAATCACCTCGCTGGGCATCTAAAAATCGTTGTAAGTTATAGTCAGTCATAGATACTTCTCGCATTTTTTTAAGTTATCATACTTTCAGGAGATAACAGAATCAAATAAGTGATTTATTTCGAATCACAGCACTTTTTTCAATTCTATTAAAGCCGAGACTTCGTTTTCCTTATTAATGTACTTCTCTATTTCATAGGGTTTATATCCTAATTTAGTATATAACAGAAGCCCACTCGTATTAGCATCAAAACAAGACAAATGAAGCTCCGATACATTATATTTCTTTTTCCCAATATCTTCCATAGCATTTATCAGAAATGTGCCAACGCCACGATTACGAAAACAAGGACTTACTATTACATTTCCAATAGCACAATATTGAGATTCTCTTACCTCATAGAAATTTGCAAACCCTACTACTTCATTATTAAATAAAACAACAGTCGAATCAAATCTATCTTTTATTGTATTCTTTAATTGATTGATTACTAAAGGAAAATCAGCTTTAGGAAACATAAAAAACAGTTCCTGCTTGTTTCGAGGTAATTTACAAACAGTTTCTAAATCGTCAAACGTAAAATCTCTATAAGTAAGTTTTTCTTTTTCCATAATAATCATGCTGATACCCTCCATTTCTTTTCTACATACAATATTATAACCGACTTTGCTATATAGATGCAAAGTATTGGGTGTCTCTTCGCCTGTAAAAAGAGAAAACGTATGACAGTGGGGAAATAACCGTTCTATTTCAGTCATAAGTTCTCTACCTATACCTTTATTCTGAAAATCGGGATGCACTATCAATTTACCAATATGACATACTCTATTTTCATCCATACGTCCCCTGACAGAACCTACAATCTGTCCATCATCTGATACGTATTTTAGAATAATGCCTGTCTGATACTCATCACAAATCTCATCCTGATTTTGCAACAAAGGGGGAAGATCGAATTTATTCATTCGTTCGGCCACCACCATAAAAGATTTCTTTTGCAAAGATAAAATGTTTACCAAATCATTTTCTTCAGCTTGCATGATATTAGTATGACTCATAATATTACAAATATACACTTTTCTAAAAACTAACAGAAGCATTGCATCCACTTTTTAGGAAATAATATATTAAGCATTAAATCCCGTTATATCCTTTCTCTTTAATCATCTTCATTCCCTCCCAAACTATTAATAGAAAACTTCTTCTTTATTAAGGATAAACTTCTTTTTGTCAAATAGAAAACTTATCTTTGTATAAGAGTAAACTATAAATGCAAGCTTTGATTATAAAAATGAAAGCTTTGTTTTTATAAACGCAAGCTTCAATTATAAAAACAAAAGTTGCATTTATAGTTTATAATTAATCAAAAGGAACTTTACTATTAGAAGAAAGGAAGTTTGCCTCTAATACAAAAGAACTTATCTATTAATACTTTAAACAATAGATGATATGGCAAGATATATCATAGAGGAGATGCCCGATCTTCAGAAAACAGGCAAAAGAATTACTTATCCTAAATTTGCGCGGATAGATAATACAAGCATAAAAGAGTTGGCGCAACGAGTTGGTGACGTCAGTGGATTCAGTGCAGGAGACATAGAAGGCGTACTACTTCAGACCGCCATTGAAATGGCGCATTTGATGGCAGAAGGACGCTCGGTAAAGATAGACGGAATAGGAACGTTTACTCCCTCTCTCACTTTAGGCAGAGACAAGGAGCGGGAAGATCCAGAAGAAGGGGGGAGTCATCGCAACGCACAAAGTATCTTTATAGGAGGTGTAAATTTCCGGGTAGACCGAGAAATGGTGAGAAATATCAGCGAAAGATGCCAACTGGAAAGAGCACCCTGGAAAAAGCAACGATCCTCTAATAAATTCACATCGGAACAACGACTGGCATTAGCTCTAAAGTATCTGGATGAACATCCCTTCCTGACCGTTTGGGAATATCGCAAACTAACAGGATTGTTGCAAACAGCAGCAACCAACGAACTAAGACAGTGGGGACATCAACCGGATTCTGGAATAGAAATCACAGGAAGAGGAGCACACAGGGTATATATAAAGAAAAAATAGTCGAACGAAGAGGATAACAGTATGAGAAATACCCCGAAAATAGATGAGAAATAACTGTTTTGAGGCCTATTTCACTAAAGAAACTATGAGAAATAGGCTTTCTCAAAACGTTTCTCATTCAGTAATTATCTGATTATAAGATTATTATAAAATAATTATGAGAATATGAGAAATGAAAATCATTTTTCTGGTTCTTCGTCAAATTTGGTGGTACTTCTTCTATTGTGAATAAA
>NZ_QTMW01000062.1:0-24366 GCF_003604005.1 Bacteroides sp. OF03-11BH
TTCTTAGAGGGGAAAGCTCCCGTAAGGGGGCTGACCTACTCGACTCGAGCGGCGACCCCGACACGTCGAAGACCGCCGCGAGCTGGTTCGGCGCGTGTATTTTCCTGATTGTCGCCGCGACGATCCTACGCTCTTTCTTCTTGTAGTCCAACCTGTCATGCAAATAATTATGGAATATGGAATCAACAAGGGAATCGGCAAGAGCGTGGAGTTCCGGGGCGCGCACGTAATGGTTCTTTGGCAAATGCGTCGATAGCAAGACGTTAGGCAAGTGTTCGATAGCCTATCATCGATCGGCTTATCCGAAAGGGAAACCGGACGGGGAGTATAGCCTGCCGATAAACTGATAAGTCATACAGTTACCAAGTATGCGACTGAATCAGGAGATGAAAGATAGATACGAGGATAAAGTCTGGATTGATTGAACGATAGTCCAAGTGGCACAACTCGAAACTGTGGCGGAAGGTAACTACAGACGCCATACTGTAACACACTCGATTCGACCTTGGAGGGTTGGGTGCAGAACAGGTTACAGCACAACTGCGATAAGCAGAAACGGGCGAAAGTCGTATCCGACAATCTATCAAAGCTATGTTGCCGAAGAATTAAACGTGGATTGCCTAACCCGGAATGCCGAAAGGCTATTAGGTTTCAGACCTATGAAAATCCGGTATGGCAACGGAGCCACCGTAGTAGTCCGAGCGAGGGAAAGCCTCGTACATGGCGAAGGGTGGCAGCTAACATTTTTAATACAAATTAACGGATAATGTGTGAGACATTATGAGAAATCCAGAGAGAGTATTAAACAGTCTGTCAGAGCACAGCAAAGTTTCGAGCTACAAGTTTGAACGGCTCTACAGGGTTCTATTCAATTCGGAGATGTTTCTCCTCGCCTACCATAATATACAAGGTAGGCAGGGAAATATGACGGAAGGTTCCGACGGTAAAACTATCGACGGAATGAGCCTGAAACGGATTGAAAATTTGATTGATGCGCTCAAAGATGAGTCGTACCAACCAAAACCGGCAAGAAGGACGTACATCCCGAAGAAAAACGGGAACATGCGACCTCTCGGCATACCGTCTATCGACGACAAATTAGTGCAGGAGGTATTGCGAATGCTGTTGGAAGCAATTTATGAAGGTAGTTTTGAGAACACCTCGCACGGCTTCCGACCCAAACGCAGCTGCCACACCGCACTGATACAGGTGCAGAAGAATTTTACTGCGGCCAAGTGGTTTATCGAGGGCGACATTGAGGGATTCTTCGATAACATCAACCATGATGTACTTATCGGAATCTTGAAAGAACGTATCGCAGACGACCGCTTTATCCGGCTAATGTGGAAATTTTTGAAAGCTGGCTACATCGAAGATTGGACATTTCATAGAACATACAGCGGAACACCGCAAGGTGGCATCATTAGCCCGATACTGGCTAATATCTATCTCGACAAGCTGGATAAGTACATGAAAGAGTATGCCTGTCAATTCGATAGAGGCGACAGACGGGCAATGAACCTTGAGTACAAACGGTATTCCAGGAAAATTTGGTGGCTCGGCACAAAGCTGAAGCAAACCAAGGATAAAGATACTCGGAAGGAACTGATTGACGCGATTAAGCAACATCAGAAAAACAGGATGCACTTACCCTCTGTCGATGAAATGGACGAGGGATATAGACGGATTAAGTATGTGAGGTATGCCGATGATTTTATTATCGGAGTGATTGGCAGTAAATCGGACTGTGAGGCCATCAAAGAGGATATTAAGAATTTCCTCGGCGAGAAACTGAAATTGACGCTCTCCAAAGAAAAGACCTTAATCACGCACGGCAATAGAAAGGCAAAATTCCTCGGCTATGAAATCTATGTCCGACCATTCACGGATAAGACGTTAAGAGGCGAGAAATCGGGAGTACTTATTAAGGCTTACGGCAAAAAGGTAGTGTTGGAAGTGCCAATGTCCACAATGCGGGATAAACTTCTCTACTACGAGGCGATGGAAATTCATCAATTCGAGGGTAAAGCGAAATGGAAACCCACAAGCCGGACAAAGTTGCTACATCTGGACGACCTCGAAATACTGGATGCCTATAACAGAGAAATCCGAGGTTTTGCAAACTATTTTTCTATCGCAAATAACAGTTCACACCTGAATTCTTTCAAGTACATCATGCAATACAGTCTGTATAAGACTTTTGCACGAAAGTACAGTACGACAGCCCGAAAGATTATCGCAAAGTATCGACATCACAAAGATTTTGCGGTTTTCTATGAGGACAAGAAAGGAGGAAAGAAGATGCGGGTATTCTTCAACGGGAGCTTTAAGCGTAAAACAACCGCGATGGACGCGAGTTGTGATTATGTAGCCAACACGATTTTCAATACCACTGTATCAAGCCTTATACAAAGGTTAAAAGCGGGTAAGTGTGAATTGTGTGGCGCAACGGAAAACATTGAAATACACCACGTCAAAAGACTCAAAGACTTAAAAGGCAAAGAGCCATGGAAAATCCAAATGATTGGACGTCAGAGAAAGACGTTAGCTGTATGTATTCCCTGTCACAACAAGATACATCACGGGATAATAGACTGAATATGTTAGTGGAGAGCCGTGTGCGCCGAGAGGTGCAAGCACGGTTCGGAGGCGAGTTCTTGGAAACCTACCGTAGAAATACGGCAAGGCACCGGGTTCTTAGCCTACGTCTGAAGGCGCAGTACCTCTTCATCTTCGCGGGCGGCCTGCTGGCCGTCTTCGTGGTGTTCGTCATCCTCTACATGGCAGGGGTCGATCAGTGGGTATGTATCGCTTTCGGCGTTGCGGCGGCTTCGGTGCTGGTCTGGCTTACCTTCCGCCTGAACGCCCGTTACGGGGAACACGGGCTGATGAAGCTGCTCGCCGCGCGCCGGCATCCCCGCTACCTGCTCAACCGCAAGTCCCTGCGCCGGTTGCTGAAAAGAAAGGGGGGCCGCGTATGAGAAACCTCTTGAAAGCCACCACGCTGGAAAGCAAGTTCCCGCTCCTGGCCGTGGAAGGCGGTTGTATCATCAGCAAGGACGCGGACATAACGGTCGTCTATCGGGTCGAACTCCCGGAGCTGTTCACCGTCACGTCCGCCGAGTACGAGGCGATCCACGCCGCCTGGTGCAAGGCCCTGAAGGTCTTGCCCGAATACAGCGTGGTACACAAGCAGGACTGGTTCATCCGCGAGCGTTACCGCCCGGCCACGGGCGAGGGGGACATGAGTTTCCTCTCCCGCAGTTACGAGCGGCATTTCAACGAGCGTCCGTTCCTGACCCACGCCTGCTTCCTCTACCTGACGAAAACGACGAGGGAGCGTATGCACATGCGTTCAGACTTCTCGACCCTCTGCCGGGGCAACATCATTCCCAAAGAGGTAAACCGGGAATCGGCGACAAAATTCCTGGAGGCGGCGGAACAGTTCGAGCGTATTCTGAACGATTCGGGTTTCCTGACCCTTGTCCGCCTCACGGGGGACGAGATCACGGGTACGGCGGATTGTCCGGGCCTGCTGGAGCGGTACTTTTCCCTCTCGCTCTCGGAGACGACTTCTCTTCAGGACATCGAGCTGGGGGCCGAGGTTCTGCGCGTGGGTAACAAACGGGTGTGCCTGCACACGCTCTCGGACACGGAAGACCTGCCGGGGCGCGTGGGTACGGACACCCGTTACGAGCGTCTTTCCACCGACCGTTCGGACTGCCTGCTCTCGTTCGCGGCCCCCGTGGGGCTTCTGCTTTCCTGCGACCACCTTTACAACCAGTACGTGTTCCTGGAAGACAGCGACGAAAACCTGCGTATGTTCGAGAAACGTGCGCGTAACATGCAGTCCCTTTCCCGCTACTCCCGCGGGAACCAGATAAACAAGGAGTGGGTGCGATACGTCGCTGTGTAAGTAATTGTTAAACTTAGATTTAACCCGTTGTTTCGTCAACGGTAGCCTATGGACAGATGCACCAATAGTAATATACTGTATCAAAGCTGTCCAGACAAGGTAGCCCTTCCGAAAGGAGCAGTCAGAACCGTGAGGGAAAGACAATGGCTGTTAGTATCATACAGTCAGGGAGCTTGGCTTGGGTGGTATGGTTAGCGTAAGCGAACTGTCGTCTAAACGTCGTAAGGTTGAAGAAGCCAAAGATACTGATAGGCTTCAGCCCAAAAGGGAAGCAGTCGGTTATTCCTCTCCATTCTGGGAATACACGAACAGAGTACTGCCGGTGTAATAGACAGAACCTAACCCACTTATAAGTTACTTGCACGGAACGTAGTAAGCCCGTATTTCTCCTGCCAATGACAGGTAAGCAGACCGTAAGGAATGCCGAATGGAGTGCGGGTATAGGATTGCAGAAAAAGCGAATGCCACCCTGTAATGGGGTGAATAGGGATTGAAACATCATCCCGCTGCGAAAGCAGGCTGACTTCTGCGGTAGGTGATTCTTTACAAGAAACTTTTAGAACTTTTAAAAGGAGAAAAGCAAATGAACGAAATTAAAAAATCGTGTGCATCGACTGACCAAACGCAGAGCAAATGGGACAGTATAAATTGGCTCAAATGCGAAGCTGCGGTTCAAAAGCTACAAGCGCGTATTGTAAAGGCTCAAAAAGAGGGTCGCCACAACAAGGTCAAAGCCTTGCAGTGGACACTGACCCACTCGTTTTACGCTAAAGCATTAGCGGTAAGACGTGTAACTTCCAATAATGGGAGTAAAACGGCTGGCGTCGATATGGTAACATGGAAAACGCCAGATGCTAAAGTGTGTGCAATAACCGAACTGAAAAGGAGAGGTTATACACCCCAACCTCTGAGACGAGTACATATCAGAAAGAGTAACGGGAAATTAAGACCATTGGGTATACCAACTATGAAAGACCGGGCTATGCAGGCATTGTATCTGATGGCACTGGCTCCCGTAGCTGAAACAACGGCTGATGCCAATTCTTATGGTTTCAGAAAAGAAAGGAGCACGGCAGATGCCGTTCAACAATGCTTCAATGACCTGGCAAGGACGACATCCCCACAATGGATCTTAGAAGGTGATATCAAAGGTTGTTTCGACCATATCAGTCATGAATGGTTGCTTGACAATATCCCTATGGATAAAGTTTTGCTCCGTAAATGGTTGAAAAGTGGATTTATTTTCAACAAGCAACTTTTTCCGACAGAGGAGGGAACTCCTCAAGGCGGCATCATCTCCCCAACTCTTGCAAATATGACTTTGGACGGACTGGAAAAACTGCTTGCCGATAGCTTTCCGATAAACCGCTCGAAGAAAAATTACTATACTCCTATGATAAATCTTGTTCGCTACGCGGATGATTTTATTATCACAGGAGAGAGTAAGGAGTTGTTGGAGAACCATGTTAAACCATTAGTCATTGAGTTTCTTCAAGCAAGAGGGCTTACCTTATCAGAAGAAAAGACTAAGATAACTCATATAGAAGAAGGGTTTGATTTTCTTGGGTTCAATATCAGAAAATATAAAGGCAAGTTTATCACAAAACCATCCAAGAAGAGTCGAAAGAGATTTTTAGATAAGGTTCGTGAAATAGTGGACAAGAACAAGTCTTCTAAGCAACAATCTTTGATACGATTGCTAAACCCAGTCATTAGAGGATGGGCGAACTACTACAAGGGGTGTTCTGCATCGGAAACTTTCCGTAAAACAGATGCACAAATTTTCAACAAACTATGGCGATGGTCTCGCAGAAGACATCCCAAAAAAGGTAAACGATGGATTGCCAACAAGTATTATCACACTGTAAGAGGTAGAAGCTGGACTTTTGCCGTACCGCTTGAAAACAGGAAAGTGGATAAATACCACACTCTTGTGAGATTGTCGGATACGAAAATAAAGCGACATATCAAAATCCGCAGTGAGGCCAACCCATATGATGCCGATTGGAAAGATTTCTTCGATCAATACAAGACCCGAAGAATGCTTGCACACTTAGACGGCAAGCAATATATCTATCGCCTGTGGAATCAGCAAATGCAATGTTGCCCTGTGTGTGGCAAGCACATCACACGGGAAACTCCCTGGAAAATTACTGAAATGACAGGGAGCAGTAGAAAGGCGAAAGTCCTAATACATGATCATTGCAGCCGAATTACTAACAGAAATAAATGGAAGTTACTATGAGCCGGCTTTTAGTTACAAATAAAAGTTTTGAATTGCTTGAGCCGTATGAGGGGAAACTCTCACGTACGGTTCTTAGAGGGGAAAGCTCCCGTAAGGGGGCTGACCTACTCGACATCGACCAGTATCTCAACGAGGCGCACTCGTTCGGTCTTCAATCCGTCCGGGCCCATTTCAACGTGCTGGCCTGGTCGGACGACGTGCAGGAGCTCCGGCATATCCGCAATGATGTGGGCAGCCAGCTCGCTCTGATGGAGTGCCGCCCGCGCCACAACACCGTGGATGCCGCCACGCTCTACTGGGCGGGTATGCCGGGCAATGCGGGGGATTTCCCCGCCGAGGAATCGTTCTACACGTTCATCGAGCCCGCGGTCTGTTTCTTCACGGAGGAAACCAACTATAAATCCTCGTCCAGTCCTTTCGGCATCAAGCTGTGCGACCGCATAAGCGGCAGGCCCCTGCACCTGGACATCTCGGACGAACCGATGAAAAAAGGGATCATTACCAACCGGAATAAATTCGTGTTAGGCGGCTCGGGGTCTGGCAAGTCATTCTTTATGAATCATTTAGTCCGCCAATACTGGGAGCAGGGCACGCATGTCGTGCTGGTGGATACCGGTAACAGCTACCAGGGTCTTTGCGAGCTGATCCGGCGTAAGACCAAAGGTGAGGACGGCGTGTATTTTACCTATACCGAGGAACATCCCATCAGTTTCAACCCGTTCTACACCGACGACTACTATTTCGACGTGGAGAAGAAGGACAGCATCAAGACGCTGCTGCTGACACTCTGGAAAACCGAGGACGACAAGATCACGAAGACCGAGAGCGGCGAGCTGGGCAGTGCCGTGAACGCCTATATCGAGCGTATCCGCGCCGACCGGAATATCGTGCCGTGTTTTGACAGTTTCTACGAGTACCTGCGGGACGACTACCGCCGCGAGCTGGAGGAGCGGGAGATCCGGGTCAGCCGCGAGGATTTCAACATCGACAACATGCTCATCACCCTGCGGCAGTATTATAAGGGCGGACGCTACGACTTCCTTCTGAACTCCCGGGCCAACATCGACCTGCTCTCGAAGCGCTTCGTGGTCTTCGAGGTGGATTCCATCAAGGAAAACAAGGAGCTTTTTCCCGTGGTCACCATTATCATCATGGAGGCTTTCATAAACAAGATGAGACGGCTCAAGGGGGTACGCAAACAGCTCATCGTCGAGGAGGCCTGGAAGGCGCTCTCTACGGCCAATATGGCTGAATATCTGCGTTATATGTATAAAACAGTCCGCAAATACTACGGTGAGGCCATCGTGGTGACGCAGGAGGTCGAGGACATCATTTCCAGCCCGGTGGTCAAGGAGGCGATCATCAACAACTCGGACTGCAAGATCCTGCTCGACCAGCGCAAGTTCATGAACCGTTTCGACGCGATTCAGTCCTTGTTGGGGCTGACCGACAAGGAGAAGGCGCAGATTCTCTCGATCAACCAGTCCAACGACCCTTCCCGTAAATACAAGGAGGTCTGGATCGGTCTGGGCGGCGTTCAGTCGGCGGTCTATGCCACGGAGGTCAGCGTCCCGGAGTACCTGGCCTACACGACCGAGGAAACGGAGAAAGTGGAGGTACAGCGGCTTGCCGGGGAGCTGGGCGGTGATATGGAACTGGCGATCAGGCAGCTCGCCGAGGGCAAACGTTAAAGGGAGGGCAGGCCATGTATCGCAAGTGTATCGGATCAGACCCCACGGCGGCGCGTTTGGACTTCGCGCTGTACGAGGTGGCGGGCGAGTGGGAAAGCCGCTCGGGTTCTCCCCGGGTTCGCATCTACCGCAACCCGGGACGCCGGGGCGGCGGTTTTTACGTGGAGGTGTCCTACAAGGACGGGACACGCTTCTCCCGTCCCGTGAGGAAGTATTGGGGAGGTATCCGTTACTTCGACCTCTACGGGTATGTCGCCCTGGCCTACGATGCGGGGCGCGAGGTGCTCCAGCTCTCCGCCTACGGGGATTATTACCGGGCGTCGGAATGACCGCCCAAGTATTCACGAATTAAATAATGAAAAGGATGAAACGATTGATTTTAACGCTGTTCGTGGGGCTTCTTTGCTTCACGTACCAGGCAAAAGCGCAGTGGACGGTCATCGACCCGTCGAACCTCGTTCAGAACATCAAGAGCGCGGTTCAAAGCTCGACCACGGCGACCAACATGGTCAAGTCGCTGCAAGAGAGTATCAAGATTTATAACCAGAGCAAGGCTTACTACGACGCCCTCAAATCGGTGCATAACATCATCAAGGATGCCCGGAAGGTGAAGCTGACACTCGAAATGGTCAGCGAGATCACGGAAATCTACACCTCGGGATTCAACCGTATGGTTTCAGACCCGAACTTCACGGTGGACGAGCTGGCGGCGATCTCGGCGGGTTACGCCCGGCTGCTGGAGGAGGGCGGCGCGCTGGTGACGGAACTCAAGACGGTCATAACCGGCGGCAACGGCCTCTCGCTCTCGGACAAGGAGCGGATGGACGTGGTGGATCAGGTTTACACGAAGATGCTGGAGTACCGCAACCTCACGCGCTATTACACGCGCAAGACCATCTCCGTGTCCTTCATCCGCAGCCGCGAAAAGGGCGACGCGCACCGGGTGCTGGCACTTTACGGGAACCCGAACGACAGATATTGGTAACCTGAAAACGGAGGCAGTCATGGATTTCGACAATTTACACCAGGTTCTCCGGAACCTGTATCAGGAGATGATGCCGCTATGCGGCGACATGATCGGGGTGGCGAAAGGTATCGCCGGCCTGGGTGCGCTCTTTTACGTGGCTTACCGGGTATGGAAGGCACTGGCCAGCGCGGAGCCTATCGACGTGTTCCCGCTCCTGCGGCCTTTCGCCATCGGCTTGTGCGTGATGTTCTTTCCCACCGTGGTTCTGGGGACGATCAACGCCGTGATGTCGCCCGTGGTGCAGGGCACGCACGCCATACTGGAGGGGCAGACATTGGATTTGCAGGCATACCAGCAACAGAAGGACGATTTGGAAGCCGAGGCCCGCAGGCGCGAGGGCAAGGCTTGGTTAGTGGACGACGAGGTGTATGAACAACGGCTTGCGGATATGGGTATCACGGATTTGGGCGAGATTATCAGCATGTGGGCCGAACGCACGTGGTACGACATCAAGGCCGGTTTCCGGCAGCTTGTCCGGGACTTTTTCGAGTTGTTGTTCAACGCCGCGGGGCTTACCATCGACACGCTGCGGACATTCTTTTTAGTCGTGCTGTCGATTCTGGGGCCCTTGTCGTTCGCCCTCTCCATTTACGACGGCTTTCACTCGACGCTCGCGAGCTGGATTTCCCGCTATATCAGCGTGTACCTTTGGCTTCCCATCGCCGACCTGTTCTCCGCGGTGCTGGCCAAGATCCAGACGTTGATGCTCCAGGCGGACGTCCTGGCCCTGCAAGACCCCAACTACATTCCCGACAGCGGCAGCGGTGTCTATATTATCTTTTTGATTATAGGTATCATAGGCTATTTCACGATCCCCACCGTTGCCGAGTGGGTGATCCAGTCGGGCGGAGCCGGCGGGGCTATGGGCGGTATCAACAAGGCCGGGGCATTCGCCACGGGTGTCGCTGGCGGTATCGCCGGCAACATGATCGGCCGCACGTTCGGGCGTCGCGGCGGTGGCGGTTCCTCCTCCGGTAACGGCGGCGGTGGCCCGGCTTCGGGCAGTGCCCCCAACGGGCGCAACCTGGCAACACAAGGTAACAATAATCATTCATAACAATTTGGACAATGGAATTCAAGTCATTAAAAAACATCGAAACAAGTTTCAGGCAGATTCGGCTTTTCGGTATCGTGTTCCTCTGCCTGTGCGCGCTGGTATCCGTGTTCAGCGTGGTCGCGAGCTTCCGTTTCGCCGAAAAGCAGCGCGAGAAGATCTACGTCCTGGACGGGGGCAAGTCGCTGATGCTGGCGCTCTCGCAGGATTTGAGCCAGAACCGCCCCGTGGAGGCGCGCGAACATATCCGGCGTTTTCACGAGTTGTTCTTCACCCTCTCGCCCGACCGTGCGGCCATCGAGAGCAACATCAACCGCGCGCTGTTCCTGGTCGATAAGAGCGCCTTCGCCTATTACCAGGACATGCAGGAGAAAGGTTACTACAACCGTGTGGTGTCGGGGAACATCAGCCAGCGTATCGAGGTGGACTCCGTGGTGTGCGACTTCAACGCCTATCCCTACCGGGCCATGACCTATGCCCGGCAAATGATTGTCCGCGAGAGCAACATCACCGAGCGTTCGCTGGTCACGCGCTGCGAGCTGATCAACTCGGGGCGTTCGGACAATAACCCGCAGGGTTTCATCATGGAGAAATTCGAGATTCTGGAGAACCGCGATTTACGTACATTAAAAAGATAAGGCTATGGCAAAGAAGAGAATAAAGGCTTTCGGGGAGTGGGTCGAAGACCACCTGCGCCGCGCTTGCGGGGCGCTCTCGCCCGATAAGCGGATTATCGTGATCCTCACGCTGCTCTTGTTCTTTTCCGTCTTGTCGCTCTACTTTACCGTGTCTTCCATCTACCGCTTCGGCAAGGGAGCCGGGGAACGGATGCAGATACGGCATATCGAGCGGCTGGAGCTGGAATTAAGACAACGGCAGGAGGCCGACAGTGTAAAACATCTAAAAGATTTCAATTATGACGACGAACGAAAAACAGAATAAACAGCCGGAGGCGGGGAAAAAGGAACTCACGCCCCGGCAGATACAGATGCGGAAGAAGATGGTGGTCTTCCCGCTCTTTTTCCTGGCCTTTGCCGGGTGCATGTGGCTGATCTTCTCCCCCGGCGAAAAAGAACGGGAGGAGCCTTCGGCGGGTTTCAACACGGAGCTGCCGACCCCGGAATCGGAGGGTATCCTCTCGGACAAGCGTGATGCCTACGTGCAGGAGGAGATGCGGCGCAGGGAGCGGGAAAAGATGCGCTCCTTGCAGGATTTCGCGTTCGGGATGGAGGACGAGGAGGAAGAACCCGTCATGCCCGCTGCCGTGCCGGATAAGTCTTCCGGCCCTGCCGGCGGTTCGTCGGGAGCTTTCCGGACTTCCCGTGCCGCCTATGCCGACATCAACCGCCAGTTAGGCAGTTTCTACGAGGAGACCGCCGGTGAAACGGGGGAAGAGCGCGAGATGCAGGCCCGCATCGAGGAACTGGAACGCCGCCTGGAAGAACAGCAGGCGCAGAAAACGGCCCAGGAGGAGCAGGTGGCGCTGCTGGAGAAGTCCTACGAGATCGCCGCCCGCTATATGAATGGCGGTCAGGCCCCTGAAGCCCCGCGTCAGAAAGCCTCCGTTTCCGGCAAGGCTTCCGTGCAGCCCGTGCGCCAGGTGCGCCGTAACATCGTGTCGCTGCTCGCCGCCCCGCTGCCCGATTCGGTCTTCGCCCGTGAGTTCGTCAAGCCCCGGAACTGGGGTTTCAACACGGTGGGGAGCGACCTTCGCGAGCCCGAGCGCAACAGTATCCGCGCCACCGTGCAGCAAACCGTGACGCTCACCGATGGCGGGGAGGTTACTTTCCGGCTGTTGGAACCGATGATGGCGGGAGATCTGCTCATCCCCTCGGGTACGCCCGTAACGGGGGCGGCGAGGATCAACGGCGAACGGCTGACGGTCAAGGTCAGCGCTGTCCAGCACGGCGGGGCGGTCGTTCCGGTCGATCTGTCGGTCTATGACACGAACGGCAACGAGGGTATTCCCGTGCCGGGGTCGGAAGAACTCAATGCCGTGAAGGAGATCGCCGCCAATATGGGCGCGGGCATGGGCAGCAGTATCACGATCACGGACGATGCCGGTTCGCAACTGCTCTCCGACCTGGGGCGCAGCGCCATCCAGGGCGTGTCGCAATACGTGAGCAAGAAGATGCGCTCGGTCAAGGTCACGCTCAAGGCCGGTTACAGCGTCCTGCTGCTCCCGCCCCTTCAATAAGGGTACAAACGACGTACTTCCGTACACCACTGAAAAAAATCCATTTTTATCAACAATCAAAAATTTATCGAGTATGAAAAAGATTCTTCTGGCACTCGCTTTTATCGGGTGCATGTTCGCTGCCCACGCGCAGGAAAAGCCCTCCACGGGCGATTTGTACGACGGTCTTACCCGTCCGCTGACCTTCAACCGGGTTATCCCGCCCTACGCGCTGGAGGTGACGTTCAGCAAGACCGTGCATGTGATTTTCCCCTCGGCCATCCGTTACGTCGATCTGGGGTCTTCGGATCTTCTGGCGGCGAAAGCCGACGGCACGGAAAACGTGCTGCGTGTAAAGGCGGCCCTGCGTGATTTCTCGCGCGAGAGCAACCTTTCGGTCATTACCGAGGACGGGGCCTATTACAGCTTCAATGTCAAGTATGCCGACGAGCCGGTGAAACTGTCGGTCGAGATGGCGGACTTCCTGCATGACGGGGAGGCGGTAAACCGCCCCAATAACGCGCTGGACATCTATTTGCAGGAGTTGGGATGCGAATCTCCGCTGCTGGTCAAACTGATCATGCAGTCCATTTACAAGAATGACCGCCGCGAGATCAAGCATATCGGTTGCAAGCGTTTCGGGGTACAATACCTCCTCAAAGGTATCTACGTGCATAACGACCTGCTTTATTTCCACCTCCAACTGAAAAACTCCTCCAACGTGCCTTTCAACGTGGACTACCTGACGTTCAAGATTACGGACAAGAAGGTGGCCAAACGCACGGCCATCCAGGAGCAGGTCGTATGGCCCGTGCGGGCGTACAACAACGTGCAGGTCATCGGCGGCAAGCGTACCGAGCGCATGATCTTCACGCTCCCGAAGTTCACGCTGGCCGACGACAAGCAGCTGGTCGTGGAACTGCACGAGCAGCAGGGCGGGCGACACCAGACTTTCACGGTGGAGAATGCCGACCTGGTGCGCGCACGTGTTATCAACGAGTTAAAGGTAAAGTGATATGAAACGGGCGATATTCATTCTCACGCTGGGGTTATGCCTCCTCCTTTCGGACGGGGCGCACGCCCAGCGTGCCCTGCCCGCCATGCGCGGGCTGGAAATACGGGGAGGCATGACCGACGGCTTCTATACCCGGGACAGCCACAGCGAAACGGGCTACTGGTTCGGGCTGGCCATGAGCCGCTACGCGAAGAATGCCGACAAGTGGGTGTTCGGCGCGGAGTTCCTGAACCGTTATTACCCCTACAAGTCGGAACGTATCCCTGTGGCGCAGTTCACGGCCGAGGGCGGTTACTATTACAAGTTCCTCGCCGACCCGTCCAGGACTTTTTTCTTCTACCTCGGCGGCTCGGCGCTGGCCGGTTACGAGAGCGTGAACCGGGGCGAGAGGCGGCTCTATGACGGCTCTACGCTCCGCCACCGCGACCGTTTCCTCTATGGCGGGGCCGTCACGCTGGAGGTCGATGCGTACCTGACCGACAGGATTATCCTCTCGCTGACGGGGCGTGAGCGTATCCTATGGGGCACTACAACGGGACATTTCCACGCGCAGTTCGGCCTGGGCGTGAAATTCATAATCCATTAAACTTGCAAGCGACATGAAAAAGATGAAAAAGATATTGGCCCTGGCGGTCTGGATCGCCGCCCTGGGTCTTTTATGCGCATCCTGCGACAACGGGTTGGATATACAGCAGGCGTACACGTTCTCTTTGGAAACGATGCCCGTTCAGAAGCGAATCTCCGTTGGTGAAACCGCTGAAATCCGCTGCACGCTCGTGCGGGAGGGGAGATATGACGGCGCGCGTTACACGATCCGCTATTTCCAGCCCGACGGGCGCGGTGAGTTGAGGATGGACGACGGTACGGTGTTCCTGCCCAACGACCGCTATCCGCTCGACCGTGAGGTGTTCCGCCTCTATTACACATCGCGCAGCGATGACCAGCAGACCATCGACGTCTATGTCGAGGACAACACGGGTCAGGTCGTGAAGACCTCCTTCACGTTCCAGAGCGAGAACGGGACGGAGGAAACGGAACGATAACGGAATATGTCTAACCAAGAGAAGCGCCCGTCACCCGGGCGCTTTCCATAAATACTGAAAACCATGACAGAGCAAGAGAGAATAGATATAGCCTATCTCGATACGGGGGTGTACGAGAACCCGTGGCGCGAGAACCTTTTCGAGACGCTGCCCGAGGATCGGAAAACGGCGGAAGTCTGCCGTTTCGCCATCAAGAAATCGGCTTTCAACATCGAGTTCGTTCCCGAAGCGATGAAAACGCCGGAACTTTGTCTTGCCGCGGCCGGCCACCGGGGCGAAACACTGAAATTCGTCCCTGACCGTCTGAAGACACCGAAAATGTGCCGTGCCGCCGTCGATAGCAACAGCTACGCGCTGTATTACGTTCCGGAGGGGTTGAAGACCCCCGAACTGTGCATGACGGCCGTGAAGCGCAACGGTCTGGTGCTGGAGGCCGTCCCCGGGGAATTGAGGACGCCGCAAATATGCCGTGCGGCGTTGAAAGCGGTGGACAGTGCCGATTACAAGATACTCCCTTACATTCCGTATCCCGATATATGCCTGGAAGGGCTGAAAAAATTCGGGATGTCGTTCGTGGACAAGTTCGAGATTTTCGCCTCCATTGCCCCGGAGGTCATGACCGGGGAACTGGCCCTTCACGGCGTGGGGATGGACGCGTCCTGCCTTTCGCTCGTGCCGGTGGAACTGCGCACGGAGGCAGTCTGCCTGCGTGCCGTCAGCGGGGACGGCATCCTGCTCCATGAAGTGCCGGAGGAATTACGCACGGAACGGGTCTGCGAGGCCGCCGTGTCCTCGAACTACCTGGCACTGGAGTACGTTCCGAAACATCTGAAAACCGACCGTCTGTGCGGGATGGCGCTGGAGCGCGATCCCCTGGCCATCCGCTTTTTCAACCCCGAACAGCTCACGCCGGAGGTCTGCAACCGGGCGTTGGCCCGTGCCGACGACCTGCGTGTCCTCCGCTATATCCCTTTCGAGGATATACACATGAAGGCGTTGGGGTTCTATTGCACGAATTACGAGAAGACCTTCGATTTTTTGGAGAACATGAACCCCTGGTTCCTCACGCCGAGGGTGGCCCGGGAAATTTTCGCCCTGGAGCCGGAGCTGTTCTACAACCTTCCCGACCACGCCAAGAACGAGGAGATGTGCCGCCGGGCCGTCGGGCACGACGGGAGCTACCTGCAATATGTCCCCGAGAAGTGGAAAACGCCGGAGTTGTGCATGGAGGCCATACGGCGCAGTCCCTATGCCATCGCCCACCTGCCCGAGAGCATGAAAAGCCCGGATCTATACATGAGCCTGGTGCGGGAGAACCCGCAAAACCTGAAAGGCGTCCCCCGCGAAGCCCGGACGCCGGAGATGAGCCGGGAGGCTTTCGAGCGTACCTACGGGAAGGACAAAACCGATTTCTCGGTTATCAGCGCGTTGAGCGACCCCGCCCTGGTCTTGCAGGTGTTCCGCGAGCAGGACGACCCGCAGCAGATACACCGGTTGATGAGTGTCCTGCACCTGAACCGCCGGCTTGTAACGGAGGAGGTGGCGTTGGAGGCCGTTCGCAAGGATGCGGGGGTGCTGTACGACATTCCCCAGAGGGCCATCACGCCGCTCGTGGCCGATACGGCCGTGCGGGGCGACCCGAGGATGATCCAGTGGGTTCCGAGGGAGCTTCGCACGGCGGATCTGTGCCTCTATGCCGAGGCCGCCCATCCCGAGTTGCGGGTTTACGTTCCCGACGAAATAGCAAAGGGACGTAATATCTACTCGTTCCACCGTCAGGTGGACGCGAAATTGCGGCAGCCGCTCGAATACGAACAATACAAGACCCTCTACTCGGGCGGCGCGGTGCGTGTGAACAACGTGTGGACGTCGGTTGCGGGTGAGATTGACTGCTGCGAGGTGCGTTACGACCGTAAGACGGAGAAACTCAAACTGCGGATCGTCGAACCGCCCAGGGAGAAGAAGGCGCAGCCGAAGGTCGCGCCCCGCAAACCCGCCCGGGGGCCGAAATTGTAGGACGGCGGGTAGTTCTTTGGCAGGAAGGTTGTTAAAAATCGCACGTGTTGTCGCCGATACCCGGATGAAATCGTTATATTTGCAATCGAATCCTCCGGCGGCGTGCCGCCGGGCGATTTACATACGGAAGGAACACATTATGGTGGGGCATTGAAAACAGCCAAATTTTAATCCGCTCGCAAAATAATGGGTAGTTCTCTTCTTCATCGTCGTGTCTATATGCGTCAAGCGTATGCGATAGCGGCGTGGGGAGAAATTATCTATCGAGTGGATGGGTGCTTGGCTGTACCTCAATGCCGGTATTTAACGTATTCTCACGCCTTTTTCGTATGGTATTTGTCTGAACCTAAAGAAAAGCGATATGGAAACGAAATCGACAAATGAGGTAAAGGGTGATTACGACCGGGTATCGGCGAGTGAATGCCTGGGGTCGCTAATCGAGTTGCACGGGATTGTCATGGAAGACGATCTGTTCGTCATTCCCGATGCGGATGGCACGGCAGTATTATACAATGACGGGAAGATACGTTTTGACGAGATCGCCGACATCGAGGTCGGCTCGGTGTTTGTGGGCATCCTGCTCCGCAACGGCTATCTGTTCTACCTTTCTCGTACCGAACCGCTCAAGACGTGCATATACACGCATGGCGGGTGGGGTTCAATCTCTGAAATTTCTCCCCGTGGCATTGCCGGACATATCGGGCGTGAACTGCACGGGAAGCTGGGCGACCATACGGCGGTCGATTGACGGGAAACAAAAAAATCGGACGGTTATCGTCCGATTTTTTTCGCGTCGTATTTTCACGGCCGTTGCCTGCCGTGTTCCCGTTTCCGCCTTTGCAGGGCGAGCAGTTGCCGCAACATGTAGGCATGGTTTTCCCCCACGGTATGCCCCGAGGGCATCAGGTAGGGACTTGCGAGGCACTCCCGGCATTGGCGTACCGCCTCTTTTAAGTCGGTAACGGTTATTTCCGCTCCCGTGATGTCTTTAATCTTTGTTTCCATTCTTGTCCTGTTTTTTTGGTTCGTACCAACTGTCCCGGTAATTTTCTCCCACGAGCGAGAAAATTCCGCTCATGCCGCTTTCAGCGGCGAAATTTTTGGCTTCCCATATACCGGAAAACTCTCCCAGCAGCCGGTAGCCGATGAATAATTTGTACTTGCGCATGATTTTATCGTTTTTCCAGGTTGATAATCGGTGTGTTCTTTTGCAGCCATTCCTTCACGCTGTCCATGTTGTATTCGGATGTGATAACCGCCGTTCGGTCGTCGATTTCGGTGAAGCGCGTAGTTTCATACCCGTCGATCCACTGCTTCAGCGTGGCAACGCCCCACACCTGCGGGTCGTCGAACATGGTGTCGAGCCGCCCGATACCCTCGCCGAAGGTTACGAGCAGCGTTTCATAGGAGATTTCCTTGTTTACTTCATTCGTTTTCATATTCTCGCTTTTTACGGGCGGCTTTTGCCGCCCCGAAATTTTTTAATCAGACAAGTTCCACTCTAACCCTGCTCATGTTCGCCCAGAACACGCCGTTGCAGTAGTAGGCGTAGCCGTTATGCCAGTTGCTCCTGCGGCGTATCACGTCCTGCTCGGGTGGTCGTATCTCGATACTCGTGGTGTAGATGTTGTGTCCCACGGTAATGACGAGGTTGCACCTTCGCCATATCTCGGAATGGGTTTTGAACCCGTTTTTCCCCTCGACGAGCGCAAGGGCCGTCTTGACTGCTTCCCGAACTTCCCAATCCCACTCCCCGAAGGGTTTGAGCGGGCGTGCCATGTAGCTTTTATAGATGATTTTCATTGTTATATTTTTTTTTGTAGGGCGGCTTTCGCCGCCCCGATTTTATAATTCGACAATCCTTTCCACTCTGCCGTACAACATGGAGCGTATGCTCGTCTTGTCCACGCCCTTATATTCCGTGTAATGCCCGTACTGCTTTACCACGAATGTTTTCAGTACATCGACAAAGTTGAAACGATACCCTAAAAGCAGAATGGAGTCCTTGAAATAGGTGTTATGGTTTACCTCACGGGTAATCCAGTCTTTCTCCTCACGGGTGAGCGTTCCCCCGTCATTGAGCCGTTTGCGTAATATGTACGCTTTTGAGCCTGCAAGGCTTTCGAGTGCGGGAACGTCCCACGACACGAATTTATATGCTATTTGGTTCATTCTATTTTGTTTTTGCGGGCGGCTTTCGCCGCCCCGATTTTTATGCTGTCATTCGTTTCCGTATAAGGGACATGTTCCCCTTCATCAGTTTCAGTATTTGCCCGTGGTATGGGGTATTCTTGTTACACACGCCACGGCTCTGCACGACCTCCATGCGTTTTAGGGACACCTCTATCGTTTCGATACGTTTGCCGTCGATTGTGGCCGAGAGTATGAGCGAGTCGGCTTTCAGATAGTATTCGTTGGTAAACACGCAGTGGTGCATGGCCTCGCCCTCCTGCCGTATGGCTTCAACGCTGTCCAATACCTTGATGCAGATTTCCCCGTCGGAAAACTCCACTCCGAAAAACCGCCCTTTGGCTTCGACAAACGAGGCTTCCTGTTCCAACGCCTTGCGCCGTTCCTCCTGCCGCCGTTCCATTTGCATGTGCCGCCGTTTTTTTGCCATGTAGAGGTCATGCGCTGCGGGCAGGTCTGCGGGACACACGAAATGGGCGTTATGCAGGTCTTTCCCGAAAAATCGCAGCAGGTCGATGTAGTCGCACCATTCCGTCGGTTTCCCGATAGCGTACCCGTTACGGATGGCGATACGGATGGCCGGCCAATAGTCTGCGATATTGCGGGAGGAACGGGCGAAAAATCGCACGAGTGCCGTTTGTCCCGCTTTAAGCAGCGTTTCGGCCTTGTTCTCCGAGAGCAGCAGGTGGATAAGGTCGAAAGGGGTTACATCGGGGAGTTGTTTACCGTAGCCGCTTCGGCGCAGTTCGGGGATAAGCCGTTGCCGGGGATAGATGCGTGTGGGCGTGATGTTGTATTTCCCGTCGTTCTCCGCCCGCAGTTCCAATGCGCTCGACCAACTCCACCCGTGAACGAAGAAGCCCATCGGGCGCAGCCGTGCGAAGGTTGCGGAGCGTCCGTCGGGGGCAATCCACCGCTGTACGGCTTCGATATGGGTGTAAACGGGCGTCTGTCCCACTTTCGCCCAACACTCGATATAGACGAAGCGCAGGACTTGAAAACCCTTGCAGCGGGTTACGATGCACAAATACTCGTAATCGTTGAACTTGCGGCGCAGGGTGGTTTCCACTTTCAGCGGGGTGTGGCAGTGCGGACACTCGCACCCTAACAGATTGTCCGTGAGTTCTCCGTTTTCGCTCTGCCACGTGTGGCCGCACTCGGTGCAGGTGATAAGTCCTTTCGGCGTGCGGCGTCCGATATGCTCGATGCAGTTCTTGTACCCCCATTCGATTTGTGCGGGGGTAAGCGGCGGCAGGTGTTTACTTGCCGCCACAACGCTCTGTTGGAATTTTGTTCTCGGTTTCATAACTAAAATAGACTGGGCATTAGTTTGTTATCTTCGATTTTCTTGGGTTTGGACTTGGCTTTCGCCAACTTGGCGTAGGCTTCGCTCTCGGCCTTCCGTATGGCGTTCCGCCGTGCCTCGGCTTTTTCCTCCTCGGTCAGTTCAACGGTGTGATTGACCACTACCTTGCAACTGACGGGTTTGCCGATGTCGATGTCCTCCTCGTCGTAATAGTGGAGTGCCATAGAGTATATTTCCTCGTCGGCAAACCCGTTGCAACCGCTCTGCCGTACTTGGTTGATGATGAAAGTGCAGCAATCGTCAATGTTCTTTTTCGGGTTGGCGTATCGGGGTGCGAAAAGTTCGTCCTCCCGTGCCCGTGCGTCGAGATAGTTCTGTATCGTCAGTTTGAAATAATCTGTTCCTTGTGCCATGATTTTTTGGTATTGTGGGGCGGCGAGCCGCCCCGTGTTCAACATTTATTCGTCCTTTCCGAGAAGCCGCCGCACCTCGTCCTCTTTGGTCTTTTGGAAAATCCATCCCGCTCTCTTCTGCCCGTCATGCGTCAGCCGTGCGTTGAAGCGTCCCCCGAGTGCGTGAAGGGCGTCCTTGACGGGCTTGGTGTCCCCGAATACGGCTATCGCCTTCTCGGAATAGTCCACGATGATAAACCCGCCTTGCACGCTCGTTTCAGTGCGTTCCGCCCGTTTTTCGTCTTTCGGCTCGGGCAGACATATATTCTCCTCGTTTCCTGCGATATATGCCAGCCTGTCGATGTACCCTTCACGTGTGTAGTGGGTCAGTTTGCAGACACTCCACCCGTATTTCGGACTTTTGCCGAGCGTGAAAACGGGATAGCGGTGTTCGTTCTTGGGGTCGTATTCGGAGAGGTGCGCCGTTTGCGGGAAATTGGCCGCCGCCTTTCTCAACTCCCCGAAGCCGTTGCGGGAGGTGGCCGAAAAGCCGAGAATGACGGTACGCACGCTTCGGGTGGTCGAACACTCGTAAGAGGGGTCAGTGTATTCCGTTTCGTTGAGTTCGGCGATGATTACGCCCTGCACCCCTTCGGGCATGATGCGGCGTAACCTCTGCGCTCCTATTTCCGCTATGCGGTCATGCTCGGCTTTCTCTTTGGCGGCGGCGATGGCCTGCGCCGTGGCTTGCTCTTCCGCCTGCCCCACGAGCAAAGCCACCTCGAAAGCGTCCATGAACTCGGGGTTCACGTCGTCGTAGTACCTGCCGATACCGAATGTTTGCGAGAGGGGTCGCAGAATGTCCGTTTGGCTGATTTCCTTTGTTTCGGTATCGACCATGTGGTACACGTAGCCACGGGCGGTGTGTTCCACCTTGTAAACGACGTAACGCTTTCTGCTCGCACCCGCACCGATACCGATGATTACCTGGTTTTCCTTGACTACCTGCACCCGTGTGTCCGTGGTAGTCGCTCCGAATAATGAAATGTACTTTGTCATACCTGTAATAATTTAGAAGATGTGAGTGAATAGGAAATAGAAAAAGCCGGTTAGAGCCACGAGAGAAACAAGGCAGGAGAAAATGCCCCGCAGGATGTCATAACAGAACGTGAAGCCCAAAACGACCCAAATAAAGTCGATACCCCACACGTGGAAGCCCAAAGCCACCGCCCCGACCTTTACCGCCAACCCGACCTTTGCCTTTATGCCAAGTGGAAGGTTGGAGGATTTCTGTTTCCATTTATTTTTCTCTTCGTTTCTCATAACCTTTGACTTTTTTTTTATGCCGTAGCGGAGCCGGTATGGATGGAATCTGTTTCGGTAGCATCAAAAGGTGTCGGGGATAGCTGCTGCAAGATTTTGTCGGAAAATACGCTCGCCCGCAGGGAAAGAGGAAGATTTTGCGGCAAACCACCCCGCGGCCCGATCTTGCAGCAGCGTGAGCCCCGTAACTACCTTTGCTACTGACAACAGATTTCCATACCGCGCTCCGCGGCATGAAAAAAAGAGAGGAAAAGGTTATGGGAGAGAAACGGGGAGAAAACGATATGCCGTGAACGCTCGCGAAAGTCGGTTCACGGCTCACCCTGCATGGAATGATAAATCGCCCGCGAACATTTCCTTTCACGGGCGATTGGCGTATCGGAGCGTGCCGATCCCGTATCGGCGGAGGATCGTTTCCGCCGGACGTGGCGCCACTCGCTGCCACTTTTAAGACGGATACGTCCATATACCACTGGCTGATAACAAGATACTGTTCATTTGTGTACTTTTGGGCATCCGGGAAACAAAAAATGAAACAGAACATGGAAATAATAAGTATGGACGTGAAGGCTTTCGACGCGCTGGCAGGGCACGTGGAAGCCATTGAAAGAAAAGCCGAGGCGTTATGCCGCAGGCAGGAGGACGTGAGTTTGAAAAAATGGCTGGACAACCAGGATGTCTGTGACGTGCTGGGGATATCGAAACGTACCCTGCAAACCTACCGGGAGAAAGGGTTGCTGCCTTTCAGCCGCATCCGTCACAAAATCTTCTACAAACCGGAAGATGTCGGGAAACTGCTGCAATCGTCGCACTATCCTAATACCGCCGCGTTATGAGCCATTATTTCATCGACAAGCACGATCCGCGTGTGGCGGATCTCTTCCGGCGTTTGGAAAAGGCCGGCAAGGCACTGGATAAACTGGAATCCTCCGGAGGCCGGACACTCAAGGGAGAGCGGTTCGTCACCGACGAGGAATTGTCCCGGCTGCTGAAAATCAGCAGGCGTACATTGCAGGAATACCGCACGGCGCGAATCATTCCCTATTATTTGATTCAGGGCAAGGTACTATACATGGAATCCGAGATACAGAAATTTCTGGAAGATTCCCGGAAGAAATGTATCGGGGGACAGGAATGGGTATAAAAGAAGAACGGCCATCACGGCCGTTCTTCTTTTTCAGTTCAATATCGTGTTCATGCCGGGGAGCTGCCAGACGACGGCGGTCGTCGTGGCCCTTCGGACAAGCCACCGTCGGAAGGCTTCGGCATTCCCGGATTTTAAGCGAAAAGCCAGCGCGGCGATCATTTCGAGCGAATACAGCTCGACAATACCGCCGTCACGGTTGCGCTCCCGGCGGTAAACCCGCTCCTCACGGAGTATGCCGCTTTTGAGTATGGAGCGGATGTTGCTCCCCACGGCAGGAACGAAGACTCCGAACAGGTCGGCAATCTGGTGGCGCGTGAGCCATACACGGTTCTCCGGCGTGTGGATTTCCACCCGCCCGTTTTCAATGCTGATAGGTTCTCTTGTCGTCATAGTCATACAAATTTATCAATTTTTGTTATACTGTTCAACCGTTTACCGTTATAATATCTGCCGTTTCCGGTTCGTCCTCCTCGTAGAGATTTATTTTCCGGCCTTTGGTCTGTTCTTTCAGACGTTTCATGTCCTCGTCCACCTTGCGGTCGGTCACTTTGGCGTAAATCTGCGTGGTGGAAATGCTCTTGTGTCCCATCATGCGGCTGACAGTTTCGATAGGCACACCCAGCGAGAGCGTGATATGTGTCCCGAAATTGTGCCTCGCCTTGTGAAAGGTCATGTCGAAGCCGTATGTCCGTCCCAGTTCTCTGGTGAGCTTGATGAGATACCCCCGGCAATAGAGGTTGAAAATCCTGTCGCTTTTACGCTCGTGGCGGTATTTCTCGATGATCTGCAACGGCACGTTCAGCAGGCGGATGGCCGAGGGCGTTTCGGTCTTCTGGCGCCGGATGTGTATCCAGTACGTTCCGTCGTCCGACTGCGTGATGTCTTTTTCGGACAAGCGTTTCAGGTCGGCGTAGGACAACCCCGTGAAGGTAGCGAAGAGAAACCAGTCCCGCACCCGCTGGAGGTTGGGTTTACCGACGGGAGTTTCCATCAGTTTTTTGAGGTCTTCGAGTTTCAAATGGCGGCTCTTGCGCTGGGGCAGTTCCGGGTGCAGCTTCCCGTAAGGGTCGCGCCGGAGTGTACCCTGACTGACAGCCCGCTTGGTCATTTTCTTCAACCGGTAAAGATGCTCGTGTACTGTCTTGGGTTTCATTTCACGATCTGTACGCAGGAATATTTCAAAATCATCGTAGAACTCCCGGTCAAGGCTCCGCAACGCTACATCCTCCTTTTCCTTCCTTTTTTTCACGAAGGAGGCTAAAATATTATAGGAGTTCTCGTAACTTTCATAGGTTTCTTCCTTGCGATCCACGCCGACACGCTTGCGGAACTCCTCGTTATGCTCGCGGAACAAGGCAAGGAGGGTGAACGGTTTCTGCCCGATTCCTTCCACGGCGTTTTTGACCAGCTCGGCCGTCACGAAACCGAGGCTTTTACGAATATGGCGGTAATGTCCGGTGATTTTTTCGGTCAGTTTCTCTATTGCCAGGTTTACCGTTCGGGCGTTCTCGCTTCGTCCGTTCGCCCTTTTGGTTTCCGGATTCCAGAGCGATGGATCGACAAACGCGTTGATATTGATCGGGGCCGACTTGGCATCGATGCTTACCTTGCATAACAATTTACATGTTCCGTCCTTGCGGACTTTCGTGCGGTTGATGTAGAACAGCAGGGAGAACGTGCTGCGGCGTTTTATCTCTTTATTATTCGTTTCCATAATCGTTGTGAATTTGATTGTCAATGATAGATTAAATAGCTACGGAGAAGCGACCGGCAATCTTTTCCTCTAAAGACCGGGTATCCATGTCGATCTTGTCATCGGTCACTT
>NZ_QTMW01000063.1:0-23962 GCF_003604005.1 Bacteroides sp. OF03-11BH
AAGAATGAAAAAAGGGCGACAAGATAGAATCGCGGAGACGCTTACTTCCAATGAAAAACTTCGCGGAAGATGCAACTTTATATCAGTTTCTTCCGTCTAACTGTCATATCAATCATAGAAAAACATAATTATGAAAACAAGTTTATTGCTCGTATTAGTCACCGGATTGTCTCTAGTACTTACTGCCGGCTCTTGCTTGCAGGGAAAACACGTAGTAGGCAGCAAAAACTACATCTCCCAAGAAGTAAAAGCCGATCATTTCAATGAAATCAAACTATTGGGAAGTGCCAATATCAGTTATCACCAAGACACACGCAGTCACGTGGAGATACATGGTTCCGACAACATTATACCACTTGTAGAAACGTATGTAGACGGTAATACATTAATGATAAAATTCAAGAAGAATGTCAGTATATGGAAAGGAAAACTGGAAATAAAAGTTTTTGCTCCGGAACTGAATAAGCTGTCAATCAACGGATCGGGAAATATAAAATTAATCAATGGAATACAAACCTCTAAAGATATCGAGTTCCATATAAATGGTTCGGGGAACATTCAGGGAGAAGGGCTTAATTGCCGAAGAATGGCTGTTTCAATTAACGGATCGGGAGATGTTAGACTGCAACAAATAGAGAGCCAGGAATGTCAGGCAGGAATTTCAGGTTCGGGTAATATTAATCTTAAAGGTAAAGCCATTCAAGCAAAATATGCTATTGCCGGATCGGGAAACATTCAGGCTGCAGATTTAGAAGCAGAGAATACGGATGCAAGTATCAGTGGATCCGGAAACATCAGTTGTTATGCAAGTCAAAAACTGGTTGCCCGCGTGAAAGGAAGTGGCGATATTGCCTATAAAGGCAATCCACAAGAAGTGGATGCTCCACGGAAAAACATACGGCAGATCAAATAAAGACAATTTGAACAAATACAGTCTAAAAGCATAAAAGGGCTACTGCATCGCGCGGTAGCCCATTTATTTAGTTAGTTTTAATCTAAAAATTTGAGAGAATTGAAAACTTCACAGTTTCGCCTTCGTTGTTGTTTTAATTAAGCACACTAACTATATTATATGTTTAAAGCAAATGAAAATGTCTATTCGTTTATAACTTGCACCTTGTGGTTAACCCTCGCCAAACTATCGGCCAGAACCTGTTCCGCTTTCACATCATTTGAGATAGCGACCGATGGTGCTGTTACTTGTTTACCAATGGTATCCGTTGCCAATACACTTCCGTCATCTCCGGAGAAAGAATGTTGTGCCACATTCCCCAAAGAAAGGATGATTGCAATCACGGCAGCGGCTTTGAATAGAGGAATAAAACGACCGGTCAGTGTCAAGCGTTTCGCTTTTACGACCGTAGGCTCCACCTCTGCCAGAATACGTGTATCAAAGTCTTCGCCCAGTCCTACTTCCTGCTGAACCTGTTGATAAACAAACAGGTTTTTATAGCGAAGCAAATGAGCCGGAACTTCCTCCTTTGCGAAGAAGTCGCGCAATGTTGCTTCCTCCTCAACGGAAGTTTCGCATTGCCAGTATCGCTCCAGGAGCTGTTCTATATCCTTATAATCCATATTCGTCAATTTCTAAATACCTTTGTTTTACTTTTTGTCTGGCTCTGAAGAGGTTCACTTTAACTTGTTCCTCTGTCAGATTCAGCAACCCTGCAATTTTCTTATAGCTTTCACCTTCAATGTCCCTCAGTTGCATGATAAGCCGCTGTTTTTCGGGAAGTTCGTTTACCAGTCTATTAATAATGTTCATTCTTTCATCATGAATCATCTGGTCATACGGACTGTTTGCATCAGGTTCTTCCTCCATCTCGGGGGTGAGTTCCACGTTTTGAGCTTCTTTCTTTTGACTTCTATCTATCGCCAGATTCTTTGCCACTGTCAGGCAATAGGCTTCGACCGATTCAAATTGAGACCACTCATCACGCTTATTCCACACTCTTATCATGGTGTCCTGAACGACATCCTCGGCTTCGGCCCTATCCAGGGTGATTCTGAGAGCCAATCGAAAGAGTTTATCCTTCAACGGCAAAATATCGTTTCGGAAGCTGATTTCTTGCATCTCTATAATAATGACGGGCTAGGATATGAAAAGTTACAGTCGCCCACTACTTTTTTTGAATTATTTTTTTATTCTTGTTCCACCAGAGTTATTAATCGCTGATGCTAAGGTGATTACCACTTCAGATACTCCTGCATTTATTGCTTCAAAAGAATTCTCCAACTTGGGAATCATACCTCCCTGAATAACGCCATCAGCTACATATTGTTCAAATTCGGCACGGGTGATTTGGGGAATCACACTGTCGTCATCATTCTCGTCACGCAACACGCCTTTCTTCTCAAAACAATATACCAATGTCACATCAAACAAGGCCGACAACGCTTTCGCTGTCTCCCCAGCAATGGTATCTGCATTCGTATTCAGCATATTGCCGTGGCCGTCGTGCGTCAATGGAGCCATCACAGGAACAACGCCTTTATGTATCAAATCCGACAATAAAGTAGCGTCCACCTGTTCCACATCTCCCACAAACCCGTAGTCTACTTCTTTCACCGGACGTTTCACCGAACGGATTACATTCATATCCGCACCGGTCAATCCGAGTGCATTGACTCCGCGTGCTTGCAGACCTGCCACAATATTTTTATTCACCAATCCGCCATACACCATCGTTACGACTTTCAATGTTTCGGCATCGGTAATCCGACGACCATTTACCATCTTGCTTTCAATACCCAGTTGTGCGGCAATCTTTGTTGCCGAACGACCGCCACCATGAACCAACACTTTATGTCCGTCGATAGCGGCAAAGTCATTTAACAACTGACGAAGGGTGGCTTCCTCTTCTACGATTTTGCCACCCACCTTAATAACTGTTAGTTTTTCTCTCATTTCTTGATTTCTAATAAGTTCACCGAATGGAGAATCCGGCTCCGGCACCCTGCCGGTTATTCCAAATAAGTATATCCGTAAAGCCCCGAACGATAGTTGGAAAGGAATTCTTTTCCTTCTTCCAAAGAAATCTTTCCTTCTTTCACTGATTTCGTCACCCAAGTTTCGAGCGTACGTACCAGTTTCTTCGGATTGTACTGCACATAGTCCAACACCTCCGCTACCGTTTCTCCGTCGATAATCTGTTCGATATTATATCCTTTCTCGTTCACCGAAACATGCACGGCATTCGTATCACCAAACAAATTATGCATATCTCCCAAAATCTCCTGATAAGCTCCCACCAGGAACACAGCCACATAATAAGGTTCTGTTTTCTTCAGTGCATGTACAGGCAGATAATGAGCCACGTTACGGGTAGAGATAAAGTTGGCAATTTTGCCGTCCGAGTCGCAGGTTATATCTTGCAAGGTAGCCGAACGCTCCGGTTTTTCATCCAACCGCTGAATAGGCATGATCGGGAATATCTGGTCAATTGCCCAAGAGTCAGGAAGTGACTGAAACAACGAGAAGTTACAGAAATATTTATCGGCAAGCAGTTTGGACAATCCACGGAATTCATCGGGCGCATGCTTCAAACCGGCTGCAATCTGATTAATCTCACGTGTAATAGACCAATACAGACGCTCGATTTGTGCGCGGGTTTTCAGATCCACGATTCCATGACTGAACAAGTCCAATGCTTCCTCCCTGATCTGCTGCGCATCGTGCCATGCTTCCAACATCTTGTTCTGGTTCAGCGAATCCCAGATTCCATATAACTCCTGCACCAATTCGTGTGCATCCGGAGCAATTTCCTCCTCGTCATCCCATTCGGGCAATGTAGCGGTTTCAAGTACCTCAAAGATAAGAACAGAATGATGTGCCGTCAATGCACGTCCACTCTCCGTTATGATATTCGGGTGTGGGATACCATTTTTATCGCTCACGTCCACCAAAGTAGAAATAGAGTCGTTTACATATTCCTGGATGGAATAATTCACGCTGCCTTCGCTATTGGACGAACGGGTTCCGTCATAATCCACTCCGAGTCCACCGCCAATATCTACAAATTCCACATTGAATCCCATCGAATGCAACTGCACGTAGAACTGTGAAGCCTCACGCAAAGCCGTTTTGATACGACGTATCTTTGTCACCTGACTGCCGATATGGAAATGAATCAATTTCAAACAATCCTTCATCCCTTTGCTCTCCAGGAAGTCGAGCGCTTCGAGAAGTTCACTGGAAGTCAAGCCGAATTTGCTGGCATCACCTCCAGACTCTTCCCACTTTCCGCTACCGGAAGAAGCGAGTTTGATACGTATACCGATGTTAGGCTGCACATTCAGCTGTTTTGCCATCTTTGCAATCAGCTTCAGTTCGTTCATCTTCTCTACAACGAGGAAGATACGTTTACCCATTTTCTGGGCAAGCAAAGCCAGTTCGATGTAACTTTCGTCTTTATATCCGTTACAGACAATCAATGAGTCAGAATCCGTATTGACCGCAATCACTGCATGGAGTTCCGGTTTGGAACCGGCTTCCAGTCCGAGATTGAACTTCTTTCCGTGGCTGATAATCTCTTCCACCACCGGGCGCATTTGATTGACCTTAATCGGATAAATTATAAAGTTCTCGGCTTTATAACCATACTCTTCGGCCGCTTGTTTAAAGCAGGAAGACATCTTTTCAATACGGTTGTCCAAAATATCCGGAAAACGTACCAACATGGGAGAAGCCACATCACGCAATTGCAACTCATCGACCAGTTCTTTCAGATCGACAGTCACTCCGTCTCTACGAGGTGTAACAACTACATGACCTTTGTCATTAATACCAAAGTACGAGGTACCCCAACCTGTGATGTTGTAGAGTTCCTCAGAATCTTCAATACGCCACTTTCTCATTTTCTGTTATTCAGTGTTTTTAGTAAATAATTGGACGGCAAAAATACGGATTAATCTACATGTTGGCAATTAATTAGACATTAAATCTTTCAAACGGTCCATATAACCACTATTTCCGTTACGGGCGTCATAGCGACGTGCCAGCTCTTCTGCCTGTTGATAGAAATAATTGCGAAGTTCGTTTACCTGATAAATTCCATCCGGACGATAAAGCGGGAACTCTTCCGGCAAAGACAACGAGACTTCCGGACGGGTTTCATATTTCAGAGCCTCTACCATATCACAGGAGAAACGATAACTCTTCAGCGTATTAGTACGCAAACTCCAACCAATACAGCGTTCAGCATATTCCCAAGCTCTTTCCGGCTTCGTCATCATATTATAGGCAATAAACAATCCCAGATAGAGCAAAAGATATTCATCCTTCTCTCTTCCCACCAATGCTTCTTCGGCACGTGCACACATATCGGCGGCAATCTCCGGTTTACCTGCTTTCTGTGCATAATAAGCAAGCTTCAAATAGGCCCGCAAATTGGCTTCATAACAAGTGATCTGCTTATTAATCAACGGTTGCGCGCGGCTGTAAGCCTCATCAAACTGTCCCGTTTCCAGATAATAATCCAGCATAAAGTTCAATTCACAAGCCTCACACGACTGATCGTCTATCTTCTCATTCAACATTTTATCAATGTATTCTTTCGCCTTGTCATACTGCCGCATCCAGACACATTCCACAGACCAGCGGTGATAATAACTCCGCAAAGAATACCCGTTCCGGAGGATACGGGTTTTATAATCCTCCCCAATTGCCTGTACCTGCTCCATCGGGATCTCCGGAAGATCGAACGTACAAGCCCATATCCACTTATATTTCCACAACAAGTCATCTTCCTTAATCACATCCTTGTGGTTCTCGTAATCATCCAGAATTTTAGAGAACACGGTAATCTCTTCAGCATCCGCCGAAAGAAGATTCAGTTCATAAATAAGATCCAGTCTCAACTCCGTAGCCCATTCCACATCTTCGTTCTCATCGGCGATGCGGATAGCTTCTTTCAATAGATTGGCTTTTTCGCGGGGATGCAGGTTGTTATTCTGTGTCTGCAACAGCAATTTTTGTATTTCAAGTGTGTATCTCATACTCTTTTTTAATTCAGGAAATTTATAAAATCATTCATTTTCGAAGTCATCAGTTCACTTAGCGAATGGTTGAAAAGCTCCATTTCTTCGCTGTTTACCGGATATTTACCTTGCAGAAGCGATTGTACATACAATATATGCACCACATGCTGAAACAGTTTATTGTCTCCTTGTATTTGCAATAAGGTCTGCACCATTTCATTATCCGCATTGAAAGTGAGTGTCGGCGGAATCTGCTTTGTAGTATTCACAGCTCCCAGTACAGCCGCCAACGGATTATTAGCACTTTTAGCGGCATTCTCCTTTTCCTCCGCCACAAAAATAACCGGAATATCCACCGGAGTAAAATGCTTCAGACGACAGATACAGCCAAACCGCTTCAACAACTCGTTCGCTTTCACCTCAAAAGCCTGAAACTCCTGGTTCGCCTCCACTTCACCAAACTGCTCCAGCAACCGTGAAGGAGATATTTCATCCAAAGTAAGTTCCGGATTCAGGCGGACATACTTTTTCAATAACGTTTCATCAAACGTATAAGCAGCATTCACGACCAGCCAACCCTGTGCTCCGGCTATACGCCGCACTTGCCGGAAATCCTCCAGATTCTTGGTATAATATATCACATTGCTTGCCGAACGAATACTTCCAAAGCTACGCAAACCCTTATTGGTTTCAAAAGGAAGATAATCCATAAACAAACGAAGCAATTCATTATCCTCCGAAGCAATCGCCTTGATATGAAAGTGATGAACATCCAGAATCCGATTGAACATGGCACGGTCATTCTGCACCAATCCCCGCAGATAATCCTTGATAGCCACCCCGATCTCTTTCCGGGCATCTTTCAGTTGGTCATTACTCACCAAAGACTCCCGGGAAGCGGTAGACAGCAACCCGTCCGCATTCACCAGACAACGGATAAAGAAAGCCCACGACGGCAACAGATTGCAATCATCCTCACTCAACAGCATACGTTTGAGATAGACCTTATGAGAGTTGCGCACTGAAAATTGTGTACGGAAAGGCAGGACATAAAGCACCCCTTCCACCTTGCCGCTTTCAGTATAGATCCGGAAAGCATCGAGAGCAGACGATTGAAACACTTTCGCCCCATAATCCAGCAACTCCTTACGAGTCGCCTTCGGGTCAAGCCATACAGGCGAAGGCGTATTTACCAACTCCTCTTCCCCCTGATAATGCAGATAGATAGGATACGGCAGCACTTCTCCGTAACCGACCAGTATCTTCTTAAATGTTTCATATTCAAAAAGATGCATCCAATCTCCTTTCGGGTGCAATACTACCTGCGACCCGATGGGCCGTTCTTCGTCTGATAAAGTCAGCTGATACGTCCCATCCACTTTTCCACACCAGCAAACAGGCTGTCCGCCCATTGCAGAACGACTTTCTACGGTGATTTCATTAGTCACCACAAAACAAGATAACAATCCGATACCGAACCTTCCGATAAAATCGTCCGCATCGGGAGTATCCCGCTTTGAACTCTCCCCGATAACAGTCAGAAAGCGATAAACTTCCTCCTCTTTCAGTCCGATACCATTATCCCGAAATACCACTGTCTTGTCCCCATTCAGAAAGACATCAATGCGACCTTTATAATTCTCGTCAATATTGCGTAGTGCCGTGATGGCATCTACGCAATTCTGCAACAGTTCGCGAACAAAAGTATTCGGGTTACTATAAATGTGCTCTGATAACAGGGCAATCATACCTTTAAGATTGACCTGAAACAGATTATTCCCTTCTTTTTCCATATTCCTCTTTTACTTCCTCCTCCTTCCGGTGATTTTAAGAGCTTTCTCATTGCCATTCTCTGCGGCCTTTTCGAACCACTCCATTGCAATTTCATCGTTTTCTTCCACGCCATTTCCTGTCAGATAGGCATTTCCAAGTTCAAATTGTGCTTTATCGTTATTTTTCTCGGCAGCTTTCAGCAACCATTGCACTGCAGCTTCCGGATCAGGGTTACAACCTTCGCCATACATCATCATCTTGCCCAGATAATAAATTGCAGCGACATTCTCATTCCCCGCCGCATCCGTGAACCAGCGATAGGCCTCGGCATAATTCTGTTTCACACCTACTCCGTTATAATAGCAAAGTCCGGTACGATACATACTTGTCGTATTTCCATTATCCGCAGCCAGTGTATAATATTTAAAGGCTTCCGTTTCATTCTCTTCCACTCCGATACCCATTTCATAACAGATACCCAGTCCTTCACTATACCATTCATATTCGGCAGCTTTCTTGAAATAAGCAAAAGCCTTTTCCGACTCATTCAGGCTATCATAGTCATACAGATAATACTCACCCACACGCAGCATAGCCATCGGAATCTCATTAGTCACTGCCTTTTCATACCATTCCACTGCCGTTTTATTATCTTCCAGACAGGGACCGCAACCGAAGAAATAATAATCTCCCATCTTAAACTGAGCATAGCCATAATCCTGTTCAGCAGCCTTCATCATATATTCCACTGCCTTCTGTGGATTCTCTTCCACGCCATTACCATTCTCATAAGCCATCCCCAGTTCCGTCAGACAACGGGCTTCATTCTTTTCCGCCCCTTTACTAAACCATTCGAGTGCCTTATCCCAGTTTTCTTCCGTTCCGATACCTTCTCTATAGCAACGTCCCAAAGCAAAGATCGCATCATTATCGTCCGCTTCAGCTGCCTTTGTATACCAGGCAAAGGCCTCTTCCGGTTTCACTTCACCAAGAACACCCTTTTCCATATAAAGACCTACACGGAACATTGCATAAGGATAACCCTGTTCGGCAGCCTTGCTAATCAGTTCAAATGACTTTTCATAATTCTTCTCCACTCCATCGCCATTCTCATATAAGAATGCCAGTTCCACAAGGGCAAAGCAAGCACCCAGTTCGGCCGCTTTTTCATAATATTCCCTTGATTTTACAGGGTCTTTCACACCGCTATATCCATTAGCCAGATAAAGAGCCACACGGCAATACCCATCGGCATTATTTAGTGAAGCCGCTTTTTCATAAAACTCTAAAGCCTTCACATAATCCGGTTCTTCAGACAAGAAGCCACGTTCATACATCCAGCCCAAACGATAAGCTGCACTTCCCGAACCCAACTCAATGGCTTTCTCCAACAACTCTTTCGCGCGATTCATGTCTTCCGGCACCAAATCACCGTTGAAATAAATATTGGCCAGTCCTTCGATACCTTGTATATAATCATCCTCCACGCAACGGTTCAGACACATCAGTCCACGTTCCACGTTCTTATATTCATCATTATACAGGTAGATCAATGCCAGTTCATACGCACTGTAGGGTTCACAATAAAGCATGCCCTTTTCCAGCCATTCAATCGCCTTAGGCATATCCAGCCATTCCTCCTCCTGATAGTTATATCCCAGGAAATTGGCGGCAGACCACACACCGGCATGCCAAGCCTTTTCCCAAAGTTCAAAGCTCAGTTCTTTTGGTTTATTCAGTTCCGGGTAACGGAAATAAAGCGTAGCCAGATTTTTAAGACTATAAAGATTGGGAACTATTTCCAGGGCTTTTTCGTAGTAAGCAGCTTCCTCTGCCACGTTACCTTCCGCTCTGTCGAGCGCATCTCCTAACGATGCATATACATGAGCACGCAAACGTTCACCTTCAGGCAGTTCGGCAAGCAGTTCATTCCGTATCTGTAATGCCTTTGCTTTATCCCCTGCAAATTCTTCGGCAAAAGCACGATAATGCTTTCCCCATAAAATAGCTTCGGGAGAAGTGAGAGCTGCAAAACGCCGTTCACCCTCTTCTTTATCTTGTTCGCAATAGAATCCCATGTATCGCCAATAGGCAACAGTTGCTTCCGCTTCAGCCCAACCCATATCGGCGGCCTTCTCGTAGTATGGAAACAAATAACTCATGTCCCGCTTTCCATAACGGGCTTCGGAATATTGTGCACCCTTCTGCGCCCATCCCGCACCGCTAAACTTTGCCACACGATCGCATACCTGCATCACCTTTTCCCACCAGAATTCATATTCTTCCGCGTTGAGTTCCACCTCTACGTTACAGTCAAAAGCACTGAATATCAGTTCAAAAAAATCTTCTGTTAATTTCTCGTCTTCTTTTGTGTCCAAAGCATATTCACATACAGCCAATGCTTCCCACCAGTTTTCCGCACTTAACAATGAAGCCGGTGTATACTGCGGAAACCATACCCTTGCAGGCTGTCCGGATGCTTTAATTTTAGCGGATAACTCCCCAAATTTCTCTTTTAAAGTTTTCATGATATAGAACTTTACCTTAATTTTGTGTTACTAGTCAATAAAAAATCTCATAACGAGTGCAAGGTACAAATATTGACCGAATGCACAAACAAGAGTCTCAAAAAAAACGAAGTTCCAACAAAAAGAGAACATTACAACTACCTGATTTCTGAATACAGTAAAATTCCTCCCGACAATGATCCATTATCAGGCACAAATTACACACATCCCACAGCTTCCCAAATGACGATTACACAAAATATAACGACTGTTACTTCTACAATCCCAAAAGTTGTCGCAAACATTGCACCGATGTTTCAATCTGCCAACGGTCTTCCAATTCGTCTGCATTAAAGATATATTGTGCCTGATGATAAAAAGGAGCACGCTTCTCGAGTGCCTGAACAATGAACGCTTTCAGTTCTTCATCCTCTTTACCCTGAAGAATAGGACGTTGTTGTTTAGCCACACGCAAGCGCCTGAACAACACATCCGGATGCACCTTCAGAAAAACAGTCTTTCCGGTCCGGTTCATAAAATCCATATTATCATAAAAACAAGGCGCTCCACCCCCCGTCGAAATTACCACATTCTCAAACTCGGCTACTTCATGGAGCATATTTCTCTCCAGCTCCCTGAATCCTGTTTCGCCTCGTTCAATGAATAATTCTCCAACGGTTTTGTGAAAACGCTCTTCAATATACCAGTCCAGATCGATGAACGGTATATTCATATATCGGGCAAAAGCCTTACCCAACGTCGTTTTTCCGGCACCCATATAGCCGGTAAGGAAGATACGAACCATAAATGATTAATTTTGCTCACAAAATTAATCATTTAATGAAGAATGAAGAATGAAGAATGAAGAATTTTAGCCATTATGCCATCCAATTCTTCATTATTCATTCTTCATTCCCGATTTATTTAAAGATTCTCACCCGTTCTTCAAGCGGCTGGAATTCTTTTTCACCCGGTTTGCCGACAGGAAGTCCGAACGGCATTTCCGCAATCAAATGCCAATGTTCCGGCAAATCCCATGCACGGCGCACTTCTTCATCAATCAACGGGTTATAGTGTTGCAGCGATGCTCCGAAACCTACATCTTCGAGCATTACCCAGATAGCTAACTGGTGCATGGCAGAAGTCTGCAATGACCATCCCGGGAAATTCTCCTGATAAGCCGGGAAAGCCTCCTGAAGCCCTTTCACAACCTTCTGATCCTCAAAAAACAATACAGTGCCATACCCACAGGCAAACGAATGATCTATCTTCTCCTCTGTCTTGACAAACGCTTCAGCCGGTACAATCTTCTTTAATGCGTCCTTCACAATCTGCCACAATTTCTTATGCGATTCTCCCAATAGAAGTACCACACGGGTAGATTGCGAATTGAATGCCGACGGTACGTGGCGCACGGTCATATTAACGATACATTCGATCTCCTGATCGGATATAGGTGACTGATTAGTAATTGAATAGTAAGTTCGACGTTGTTTCAAAGCTTCACTAAAAGATCTTTCCATAATAGTTCCTTTCTTATTTTATATTCTTAAAACTCTCTTTTTTTTATAACAAGTAGCCCCCCTAACTTGTTCAGTTAGAGAATATATTTGTACCTTCGCAGCGTCAATTCATTGACTATCTAAAATTATCGTCAGAAAAAATGGCTAAACAGAAATTTTATGTAGTATGGGAAGGTGTCACCCCCGGAGTTTATACTTCCTGGACAGACTGCCAACTTCAAATCAAAGGATATGAAGCTGCCAAATACAAATCATTTGATACGCGCGAAGAAGCGGAACGCGCGTTGACAATGTCTCCCTATGCTTATATCGGCAAGAATGCAAAGGCTAAATCAGGAGGTCCTAAACCTTCTTCGGATACTTTACCTTCTTGTGTGATCGACAATAGCCTGGCTGTCGATGCAGCCTGTAGCGGTAATCCGGGACCGATGGAATATCGCGGCGTACACATTGCCAGCCGTCAGGAGATTTTTCATTTCGGCCCGATGAAAGGCACGAATAATATCGGTGAGTTTCTAGCCATCGTACACGGTTTGGCGTTGCTGAAAAAGAAAGGTTTCGATATGCCCATTTACAGTGACAGCGCGAATGCCATCAGCTGGGTGCGACAGAAGAAGTGCAAGACCAAACTCCCCCGAACCCCGGAAACAGAAGAACTCTTTCTGTTGATTGAACGGGCAGAAAAATGGTTGCAGGGAAACACCTATACCACCCGTATTCTGAAATGGGAAACGAAAGAATGGGGAGAAATTCCGGCCGACTTCGGCAGAAAATAAAAGAACATAAATTTCAATATAAGATAAAGATGAAAACATTGACTTCAAACAAAGCTTTCTGGCTGTTACTAGTCATTTGCGTAGTTACTATCCTGCCTTTCCTCGGTTTATCGGAGTACCACACCAAAGGGGAGCCTCGCGAATCTATTGTCTCCTACTCCATGCTGGATAGCGGAAACTGGATTTTACCCAGAAACAACGGAGGAGAAATGGCTTACAAACCGCCTTTCTTCCACTGGAGCATAGCCGCTGTTTCGGCAGCAGTAAACGGAGGGCAAGTCACAGAAATGACCTCCCGCTTGCCGTCTGCCATCGCCCTGATCGCCATGACCCTCTGCGGCTTTCTGTTCTTTGCCAAAAGAAAAGGAGTGGAACTGGCGTTGTTGGCCGCCTTTATTACCCTGACTAATTTTGAGCTGCACCGGGCCGGAGCAAACTGCCGGGTGGATATGGTATTGACAGCGCTCACCGTTGGCGCTCTATATTGTCTCTACAAATGGTATGAGAAGGGACTCAAAGGTATTCCCTGGCTGGCCATTCTCCTGATGAGCTGCGGCACACTGACTAAAGGACCGGTAGGTACTATCATTCCATGTTTAGTGGTAGGCATCTTCTTGTTACTCCGGGGTGTCAACTTCTTCAAAGCATTCTTGTTACTTTCCGCCTGGGCCATTCTTTCACTCATCCTGCCTTTCTGCTGGTATGTCGCTGCTTACCAACAAGGTGGAGAAGAGTTCCTGGCATTAGTTATGGAAGAAAACTTCGGTCGTATGACTAATACCATGAGTTACAATTCATGCGTGAACCCCTGGCATTATAATTTTGTGACCCTATTTGCCGGATACGTTCCCTGGACACTGTTAGTCGTGCTCTCCCTGTTCAGCCTGACTTACCATAAATTCAGCATCCAACCGGCAGCCTGGTGGAAACGCTTCACCACATGGATAAAGAATATGGACCCGGTGGATTTATTCTCTTTCACCAGTATCGTTGTAATCTTCGTCTTCTACTGTATTCCGCAGAGCAAACGTAGTGTATATCTGATGCCGATCTATCCTTTCATTGCTTATTTCCTTGCCAAATATCTATTCTATCTGGTCAAGAAGCAATCTAAAGTCATCAAGGTATACGGAAGTATTCTTGCAGTAATCAGCCTGCTACTGTTCACCTGCTTCATCGTATTAAAATGCGGACTCATCCCTGAAACTATTTTCCAGGGTCGTCACGCGCAGGACAATATTAATTTCATGCGTGCAATACAGAATATCAGCGGAGCAGGGGCCTTATTCCTGATTGCCATTCCTACCATTCTCGGTATCTACTGGTGGTTCTATCAACGGAAAAATGCATTGAACAACCGTTTCCTATACGCTCTCGTTGTGCTTACAATGGGATTATACCTTGCATTGGACGGTGCTTATCAGCCGGCAGCATTAAATTCGAAGTCGGTCAAATTCATCGCTACAGAAATAGAAAAGGTTGCGCCGGAAAGCGAAGGAACGATGTACGAATTCATTGAAGAAAGTCTGCATGCAGCAGGTGACCCCGTACATTTTTTCGAACTCAATTTCTATCTGCACAATCGTCTCGACAACTTCTATGAGAAACGTCCTTCGGAAGGTTTCTTGTTAATCGGCACGAATGATGCAGAGAAATATCTTCCCGAATTCGAGAAAGAAGGGTATCAGTTTGAGGAGGTATATGAATCCCCTAAACGAGTACTCCGGCAAATAGCCAAGATATACAAGTTCGTTAAAAACCAACAGCCTGAAAATACTGAAACGACTCCTATTGTTGAGTAAAAGGTATAGAATTAAGCGTTTTTCCATGCTTCACAAGGAACTCCGCCGATTGGAGCATGGAAAAACTATATTCTTTTAAAGGCAAAAAGCTATCATCCATCGGAACAGCATTCAATTTGCCGTTACCGATATCATAAGTAAGTTCCTGCTGAGTCTCGTAATTATAAAGGTAGAGTAACGTGTCATTGCGTCCCACCACCATATTGTCAGCAGTATAGAACATACAGGGACGTTCTTCCTTCAGCAAGTCCACTCCAAAATTATTCTGTAGATAATCAATATTCAACAGCCCTAATATTGTTGGCTGTATATCTACCTGACCGCCAAATGTAGTTTTCTCTTCCGGCTGAATACGGCTGGAGTAAATCATCAGTGGAATATGATTATAAGATTCCGGCAGTTCACATTCGGCGTCTCCCACCAGTTTGCCATGATCCCCTTCCAATACGAATATCGTATTATCAAACCAGGGTTGTTTACGCGCCTCTTCAAAGAACTGACGCAAAGCCCAATCCGCATACTCAACGATCTGCGTCTCCGGTTCACTTGTTTTCGGATGGAAGAAAGGAGGTATCACATACGGCGGATGATTACTGATGGACAGTAAAGTAGCAAAAAACGGTTGTCCGGTGGCAGCCCGCTGATTCAATACCGGAATTGCGTAGTCATACAAGAAATCATCCTGCACTCCAAAGCTATTCACAACCTTATCAGCCGGATAGTCTTCTTGTGAAAACACTTCATCATAGCCGTTCGTCCGGAAGAAAGCGTTCATATTATCATACTGCCCTTCATGCGTCATAAAGAAAAGGTTGTAATAGCCGTTTTCTTTCAGTACGGTAGGCAGTCCCGAATAGCGGGGAATGACAGAGCCTTTCATCAGGTTCCGTTTCATCATAGCCGGAAAAGAATACAAGGTGGCATACAAACCATGGTTCGTATGGATTCCTGCCGAATAGAAATTGCGGAAACTGATAGAACGGGTATACAGGCTATCCAGGAAAGGAGTCAAAGTCTCCGATTGCCCGAAATGCTTCATAAACTTGGCGGACATAGACTCCATCATAATCAAGACGACATTAGGACGGCGTTGTTGCACGCTATCCGCTTTTGCAGCATGCCTGTAGACAGCCAACGGGGAAACATTCGCATCTCCCGGACGGTTGAGCAGAGCTTGCGCCTTGGTGATGGCTTCCTGTTCATCCATCAGATGCAAGTATTTATTTTCAGGTCTCATATCATCCATCACACTCGTCAGCAGGTTAAAAGTAGGACTTACTCCCAGTTGATTGAGAAAAGCATCCTGACAGAAATATGCCGCACTTACTTTGATCGGGTTATAGCCTGTACGCCCCCGGATTCCAAAGATGCAGAGTCCGATTAAGCAAGCACCGATCAGAACCGCCCCTCCTCGCTTCCAAGATGGAAACGGAGCGGAAATGGCAAGGCTACGATGATGGAAATAACGCGCCAGATAGATAAGCCAAACTACGAATCCGGCCAGAAAGAGAAGGAATAATCCGATGGACAGATAATAGGCACTTTCCCCCAATATCATTCCGGCGGTAGTTCCCGCATAACCGAACCATTCGAATATGGAAGAGTTGATATGTTTAAAGAAATAGGCAAAATAAGGAATGTCCGACGCACTGATTAAATAAACCAATCCATAAAAGACACTGAAAAAGATCGTAAAGAAACGAAACAACGCTTTCCCATAATAGTTGCAAACTCCACACACTACCGCAACCACCAGAGGCAACAGAAGGATGTAACAGCCTATCACATTGTCAAACCAGACACCATGCACAAAAGCAAGCATCGGAAGTGTCTTATCCGACAAGGCTTCAGAGGTCAACTGATGATAAGATGAGATAAAAAGCACCAGGCGAAACAGTCCTGCGATCAGTAAAGCCGAAACATGTATGGTAAGAATATATACAACAAGATTTAGAAAACGTTTCATAATAGCCTTTTCTTTTTATGAATTAAATGAAAGGGATTGAATAGTGTTATTTCCTCCCTTTATAGATATAAACGAAATGAAGAATCAGGAAATTGATAGGCACCACGATAATCATTACCAGTATCGGTGCAAGCAGTTCACCCGCCCCTATCCAGAGGAAGAGATTCAGTAAGCCGATCTCAAGCAGGTAATTAATCAGATGACTAAAACCAAAGCCGATCGCATTATGCGAGGATGGTTTGGAACGAAAGGTGAAGAAAGTAGTCAGGAAGTAGTTGCAGACAAATCCTACAGCATAGCCGGCCGTAAAGGAGATATTGGCATTCGCAACCAACAAGACCAGGCAATATACGCCGTAGTGAATGGCTGAAGATATAGTGCCGACAACTCCAAAACGAACAAACTGCCAGAACTTATCCCGCCAATCCGGGTGCTTCTCAAGTATAGCCTTACTTATTCTGATCATCGTACAACACTTCTTCCACATTATAGAGCGGACGACGTTTTACCTCTTTATAAATCTTGCCAATATACAGTCCGACAGCTCCTATGGATAATAAAACAACCCCGCCAACAAACCAGATAGACAACATCAAAGAGGCCCAGCCATGTTCCGCAGTACCCGAAATCAATGCGTAAAGAACATAGATTCCAATCAAAATACTGATAAAAACAAAGATACCTCCCAGATAAACAATTCCGTAAATGGGCTTTACCGAGAAAGAGGTTATCCCGTCCAAAGCCAGACTGAACATCTTTCTCACTGTATATTTGGAAGTTCCGGCTGTCCGTTCCCGGATCACATCATCTACCGTAGTAGAAGGGAAACCTAGCAACGGGATAATACCACGCAGATAGACATTGCGTTCCTGATAATGAGACAACTGTTCCAGCACTCTCCGGCTTAGAAAACGAAAATCCGCATGATTGTAGATAGTCTCCACTCCCATCCGGTGCTGTAATTTATAAAAGGCTGTTGCAGAAAGACGTTTCAACACGGGGTCTGCCTGACGAGATACTTTCACTCCATATACAACATCATATCCTTGCGTATAAGCATCGATCATCTCCTCAATCGCATTCAGATCATCCTGCAAATCGGCATCAATGGTAATAACGGCATCACTCCAGTCTTTAGCGGTCATCATACCGGCCATGATCGCATACTGATGTCCCACGTTCCGTGCCAGATTCATTCCTTTTATATAAGGATTCGTCCCGTGCAGTTTCTTAATGATGCTCCATGTACGATCTTTGCTGCCATCATTCACAAAGAGCACAAAGCTGTCGGCACTGATCTTTTCTTTCGCCACCAACTCATCAAACAAGGCTGTCAAACGGGCGGCCGAATCTTCCAACACTTCCTCCTCATTATAGCAGGGGGATACAATAGCCAATTTTATCATTTTTCGTCCGGTTTATTTAGTTCAGCCAGTTTTATCTGTGCAAATTCCGAGTAAGTCATAAAAGCATATCCTTTTTCTTTCAGTTTGCGGATAAGCATATCCAAACGTTCTTCCATTCCTTTACCGGAATGATTGCGGATAATAAAAGGCATCTTAAATTCAGGATGTTCACCCAACGGGTAGAATTCCCACGGGTGGAAATAAGTCACAAAATATCCGTCATGCTTCAATACCCGGTTTACCAGGAGTTGATACAGCCACATCGGCAGATTATGACAAGACAACCAGAATAGCGGGAAGCGAATCCACGGAGTTACAGAAGCTGGAATTTGAAGTAACTTACCCGTCATAAAGCAGGTACGGGGCTCCGACAAATGCATATATCTTCCGGGGATAAATGCGGGATTCAATGAGGAGTTATATACATACCCCATCCGTTCAAGTTCCGTATCTGATACGGGGAACATACGCGGCTGGCGATAACCTTGTATCGTCCTGCCGGTAAGACGTTCCAGAATTTCTTTTGAACGACTGACATCCGAAGCCTGTGGCTGCCAATGGTCACATCCATGCGCAGCAACTTCATGTCCTTCGGCCATAATGCGCCGCATCACTTCCGGCGCATTTTCTGCAAAATTGCTTGTACAAAAGAAAGTAGCTTTCACCCCGTTTTTTTTCAGGCAGTCCAGTATCTTGTTCGTACCATAGACTGACACTTTCATTGCTTCATCCAGCGGAAAGTCTACACCATGCTCACGAGGTACATCAAATTCTTCTGTATCAAAACTTAATAATATCATTGCAATATCAAGAATTACAACTGCTGCATATCATGCAGACGTTTATAGTAACCGTTTAACTCAATGAGTTCTTCATGTTTACCACGTTCCACAATCTCACCCTCATACAGTACACAGATTTCATCTGCATTTTTAATAGTAGAAAGACGGTGGGCAATAGCAATCGTCGTACGTGTTTTCATCAAACGTTCCAACGCTTCCTGTACAAGACGTTCTGATTCGGTATCCAAAGCAGAAGTAGCCTCATCAAGAATCAGAATCGGAGGATTCTTCAAAATAGCACGCGCAATACTGATACGCTGACGCTGACCACCGGACAATTTTCCGCCACGGTCACCGATATTCATATTATATCCTTCCGGTTTCTCCATAATGAAATCATGCGCATTGGCAATCTTCGCCGCCTCTATAACTTGTTCCATTGTCGCATTCTCCACGCCAAAAGCAATGTTATTGAAGAATGTATCATTAAACAGAATAGCCTCCTGGTTTACATTACCAATCAAACTGCGCAAATCCGCAATACGTACATCACGAATACTTGTTCCGTCAATGGTAATATCACCTTCCTGCACATCGTGGTAACGCGGCAACAAATCGACTAATGTAGATTTACCGGATCCCGATTGGCCAACCAGTGCGATTGTTTTTCCTTTGGGAACTGTCAGGTTTACATGCTTCAACACCTCTCTCTTACCATCATAGCTGAAAGAGATATCTTTAAATTCGATTCTATCATTCAAACCTTTCAACGGTTTCGGATTCGGAATCTCCTTAATCTTATTCTCTGCTTTCAGGATTTTATCCACACGTTCCATAGAAGCCAAACCTTTCGGAATGTTGTATCCCGCTTTAGCAAAGTCTTTCAACGGATTGATTACACTATACAGGATAACCATATAGAAGATAAATGTCGGAGCATCGATGGTTGCATTCTGTCCCAAAATCAATGTACCACCAAACCACAGTACGGCTACAATCAGAATAGTTCCCAAAAACTCACTCATCGGATGTGCTAATGCCTGACGTATAGCAACTTTATTCGAAGCATCACGCAATTCATTACTACATTTGGTAAAACGATTAATCATCTTATCTTCTGCAATAAAAGCTTTGATAATACGCAATCCACCCAATGTTTCTTCCAATTGCGACATCGTATCACTCCATTTGCTCTGTGCCTCCAATGACTGGCGTTTCAGTTTTCTTCCGACCGCTCCCATCAGCCAGCCCATTCCCGGCAATACGACGATGGTAAAAAGCGTCAACTGCCAACTAGTTATAACCAAAGTGATAAAATAAAGAAGAATCAGAATCGGACTCTTCATCAACATATCCAACGAGCTAGTAATGGAGTTTTCCACCTCTCCCACGTCACCACTCATACGAGCTATGATATCTCCTTTTCTTTCTTCAGAGAAAAAAGACATTGGCAAGCGCATTACTTTTGCATATACCATAATACGAATATCACGTACCACTCCTGTACGCAACGGGATCATGACAGCTGAAGAAGCAAAGTAACAACCCGTTTTAAACAATGTCATTATCATCAGGAACAATCCTAAAAAGATAAGGGCTATAGTAGGACCATTATCCATTATCATTTGAGATATGTAATAATAGAAGTTATTCTTGGCAACATCCGCTAAATCACCACTCCCCCATTCCATAAAATGGTATACTTTATCCGCTCCTTCTGTTTTAAACAAAATACTCAGAATAGGAATCAAGAAAGTGAACGAAAATACATTGAATACAGCAGACAAAATATTCAGCAAAATAGCCCAGCCGATATACTTCTTATAAGGCGACACGAAACGTCGCATTAGTTGTAGAAATTCCTTCATTATTTACCATTAAAAAAGTTAAGACCGCAAAGATACAATAAAACTGATTAACAGACAGTAGTTTCAGCTAATTATTAACGCGATTTATCGAAAAGCGTTCTTCAATAAATGAAAAATGACTTAATAATTCTCTTTCAGCCAAATCCCCAAAAAACGATCATATATCTGACAGATTCCCATTTCCTGAGTCACGAAATCCTTTTCCAGTAACCCTTTCAGCGCTGCCTGGACTGAACTAGCAGAAGCCAGTCTGTATTTTCTAATGAAAGTACCGGAAGTAACAGCTTTAGCCTTTCCCTCTTTAGTGATAGCAATCAGTAACTCCTTTTGCTTTTCCGGCAAACGAAAAAGGATTTCCGAATAAGTATATCTGAATGAATCAATAATCTGCCGAATAGCCTCTGACACCATTTCCACTTTACAGACTCCGTGCTCCGGGGTCATATCATAAAGTGTATTCAATACTTTTTGTATATACCATGTGACTCCTTCAAACTGTTGATAAACTGTGGTAATAGCACTTTCTTCCATTTCTTTGCCTGCACGTTTGAAATGCATACATGCAAAACGAATGTATTCTTCTAAAGGAATACTTTCCAAATGCATCATTGACACACTTTGATAAAAAGGTCTGGAAGGCGTCAAAAACATATTCCCCATCACATGCCGCTGGCTCCCGGCAAAAATGAAATGCGCATTATTACAATGCTGCACATAAGTCCGGAGAGTAGCCTCTACATTTTTCTCTGCATACCCGGTAATCTGCTGAAATTCATCAATGGCAATCAAACAAGGCTTATCCGCTTGCTCTAAATACCGGAAGATTTCATCGAGCGTAGTAGCCGGAGCTTGTATATCTCCTAATCCCAAATTCAAAGAAGGCATACCATTCACATCAAAAGAGATACTGGCTTGCAAAGATTTCACACATTCCCAAAAGCTCTGCAAAGCTTTCTTCCCCACAGGTTTCAGTACTTCCAGAATCTCTTTACTAAGTGCAAATACCAAGTCGCGCAATGACCGACTGTCATATATATCAATAAAGAAGGTGTAATAGCCCTGCTTAATTTCAGGAAACTGAAAACAATGACGGATCAGCCCCGTCTTTCCCATTCGTCGGGTAGAGACAAGAGCCAGGTTATTCCCATTCATCACTTCGCGTACCAACTGTTCGCTCTCAAAACGGCGATCGCAAAAATAATCAGCAGACACATATCCACTTGTTATAAAAGGATTTCTTATCATAGCCTTCATATATCTCACGTTATTACGCAAAGATAATTATTATAAAATAATAAAATGCACATCTCATGCATTATTTCATCATCACCCTTGCCCAACAGCCACCACATGATAATAAACTCCACGTGTTTTCCTGAATGACTTTACTCCCAGCTTCTGCAAAATACGCCCGAAATAATTAACCTGTCCGGAAGAAATCTTCATTTTACTTGCCTTTTGTATCCGCTGAAGTATATCTGCAGCAAGTAACCATTCTCCCTCTTCTTCCTCTTCCGCTACCCGGTAATACACCTGGAACAACTGCTCGATTGCCGGCGACTGCTCAAACTCCCGGTTCGCCTCCGTCATAATAGCCTCTTCCTTCTCATCAAACCAGTAACGTTCATTACTACGCAGCAGTGCCATTGCCTGCGCATACAATTGCTCATAGTCAATAGGGCAGACCACATCAATCACTCCAGTCACCTCAACACCGATAAAACGGCGACTGCCGGAAGTATCCGTCAACAGATCCTTATGATTACTCGTTCCTATAAAAGAGGCATACCGACGAAGTTCCTCCACAGCCGAAGCATTCGGACGTCGTGTGTTGACAATGGGCTTTTGCAGAATATGCTTGAGGAAAGACTGCTGATTGATGCCAATCTGATCGAACTCATCCATATTAATCAATAAAAAACGATTCAAGTATAGCTCGGCATCCCGCTTCCGGCTGAAATCAATACTATCCGTATAATAAGCCTGCAAGCATGGAGGCAAAATCAACCGGCAAAATGTAGACTTACGATAAGCCTGTGGACCTATCAATATAGGAGAAGTGCTATTTGCATGATTCTTTCCCATTCCACGCCAATGCGCTATCATACTAAGAAACCAACGACGAAACAATTGCGCCCAATGAGGATGATCACAAGGAACTCGTTTGGCAAGATCGCCAATATGATCCTTACCATCCCAATGAGGAAGGTCATAAAGGAATTCCTCGATAGGCTGATAAACCGGCACATGATCCGAATTCAGGTAACGTACCACGTCTTTATCCCACAGCTTAAGCCCTTCATAATGTGCATTCATTGCAATACTTGCCATCAACCGTTTATCCACCGGATGAAAATAAAAATTAAAGCTGTTCCGTTCGCGACATTCCACTTGTGATGTCAACTGGTTGAAACGAAAATCATAACGCCGTTTCATAAACTCATCCATCTGCATGACAAATAATTGTTCCGGCAACAGACTACTTTTACTCGCAAATCCCTCACAAGTGCGGTATACATTCCGCACGGTTCCCCGAACCAATGTATCGTCCTTCGGCAAGCGATAATGAGCACGAGACCATCGCACTGTATCTTCCTCCGGAATACCGGCACGGAAACAATGTCCTGCTAGGTTAATCAACAGCGATTGTTTGTCTCCTTCCGGTTGATAATCAGTCTCTTCATCCAACGCACGTGCAAAAGCAGCTTCGAAAAGAACAGAAAGTGCATTACACTTTTCATATCCCGGCGCAAGCCGTTGCAACGGCGAAGTTTCCGTTTGTACCCGTTCGCGATAAGTCACCTCACCCGGCATAGCGGCAGGCTGCTTCATATAAATAGGCATTGCTTCGGGATTAAAATACAAGTGCGGGTCAAAAGTTAAACGACAATATTGCTCCAACGAAGGTACTTTCAGCTCGATATCATAAGGAAGTTGTGGCTGATAAAATTTCACCGCCAACCGATAGGCATGCGCATGAAAAAGCTCCGCTTCTTCAGTAGTTGTCGGCAAACGATCATTGGGATAAGTAAAGCGTACCCATACTTTCACAGACTTTCCGGAAGAACCGGTGAAAGCTAAGTAAGTCTGCGGAAGCTCCTTTACCCGTTCTTTCACCTCATCCGCTTCCATGTGTCCGGACAAGTTGTTGACCTGAATCATCACAATTCCGTTGTATTCACTCATCGTCGTTATGCCGCCTTTGCGAAAAAAAGCAGCTGCAGGTATCAGCTTCGGCACTTTCTGTACATAGTCATTTTTATCACCCGGAAGCATAAAAGGCAGGACTTCTCTCATTTTTGAGACGGGCTGTGTTTTGGTTTCCACTTTCATTTGCTCCACGAGCTGTTCAATTCTTAACGTACGCATAGTGTTCACCTTGCCATCGTCTCTTACCAGTGTTATTCTCATTACTTTATTTATTTGTCCTGCATGTGTTTTGTAGGGCGATTATTACGATACAAATATACTGTAAATATTCCACACAAACAACTTTTCAGAGAATACTTATTTTATCTTTCTACTAGAAAAGATTTTTGGTTCTTCGTCAAATTTGGTGGTAATCTCTTTTTTATTTCAA
>NZ_QTMW01000064.1:0-23727 GCF_003604005.1 Bacteroides sp. OF03-11BH
TTACAAACGAGAATATAGTAAAAAATATAATGCGTCTGCCCTGTCATCTTATAAGGTGATATTGGTCACTTTGCAATGTGCCTATTGTCCCATTGTAACGGGACGACTTACCGGCTGCATAAAAAAACTAATCTCTGCACTGAAAACCCTTAATCTTTGCACTGAAAAGTCTTAAGTACAAGATTGAAAAACTAGTTTGTTGCAGTATGATGATATGACAATGCCTCAACTATGGCATCACATTTACCGGAATCAGCCGTACCTCACTATTCAAGCCGGAGGGTAATGGACTCCAATGTCCATAATTGGCCGGACGATAGTTCAAATCAACAATATTGATTTCTTTGAATTTGCGCCACTGCACTCCCTGCCTGTCTAATTCTGTAATTCGATTCGCAGGGAGATTCGTGACTTCTATCTCGATGTGGTTTTTTCCGGGTTTTAAGAACTGGCCCACCTTTAGTTGATAAGGCACTGCCCATGCGCATCCCGCTTCCTGTCCGTTGATGCGGACACGGGCACTTTCGCGTACATCTCCCAAATCAAGAATCCAGTCGTCGGCCTGCAAAGTCGGCAATTCGATGTCTAAGGAATAAACACCGGTTCCCATGTTCGTTTGGGCTGCCGGATGATCGATATGGGTCCATGAACAGGGGCGATCTATATCAAATGTTCCTTGAATTTCCGGTTTGCTTTCGGCGAAGTGTAACTTCCAACCATGATCCAGACGAAGACTGAAAGGTTGCTCTTTGACATACTTCCACGGTTTGGATGCCTGCAAAGGTTGTTGATATGTTTGCAGAATGAACGATTCACCGGATTTTAATTGCAGATAGACTTGTGTTTTTCCGTTTGCCTGTCTTACCTTAGCTTCACCACATTCTCCGGTCATGGGATTGAAGAGAGCGGCTGCGGCTGCATTCGTTCCCAATGTGATCCAACCGTCCACTCCTTTATTTTGCAAGGAAGAGATGAAATAGTGGTGTCCCGTATCATTCACTCTTCGGATCGCTTGTAGTCCGAATTTGGTTTTCATTTCTTCGGGAGAAATATTGCAGCTGGCCAATGTGCGTGCATAATCCGTTCCTGTGATAATCTTCCCCTTTCCGATTGGAGTAACGGTTGTTTCCGAGAAAGAAACAGCCGGAAGTTGCCGGAGCGTACGCTGGTAACTTTGGCGTTTTTGTTCCAACTGACCGTATCCCGGTACATCTGTCGGATAATTTTCGAGGAATACGATAGTAGCTCCCTGTTTGGCCAGTTCATAAAGATGTGCCAATACATCACTCGGCATTAGGTGTGCAGCAGGCACTACCAATGCTTTGTAGCCCGTTCCGCCTGAAGTAACCAACTGTCCGTCTTTGAAACGTGTACTGCGAATAAAGTTATCGGAAATATAATCCCCGTCATACCCGCTGTTGTTGATGCGATGGATAGCGTCGATAAACTTAGGAGCCAGTTTATCCATGTGGTGTATCGTGAATAATAACAATCGTCCCGGTTGCTCATTCCACATATCATATACCGGAAGATAAATCAGGAAATCATTATCCGGCCGTCCCATTTGCAGAAAGCTCTGGCAACGGGTGATATAGTTGAAGAACGAAGGGGCATCACGCCAAATACTGTTTGTCGGACTCATATTGATAGAAGCGTAGAACAACCATCCGGGCCATTCGGCTTCTTTCGGAGAATACGGAGTGCCGTGGAAAAACATGTGATTGACTCCGGAAACAAACATCAAATCCATATCCGGTTTACATTGCGACAGGGAAGTACGGAAATGCTCCGTCAGCCATGTAAATGTCTCGGAAGAAGTATACGTTTTTCCTGCAATATGAGCTGCCGAGGAGGCATATTTCAGCATAGACAGGTCCGAATCATTCTTTTTGGTCAATGAGTCCTGACGCAATCCTTCGATGTGGAACTGCGACAGTCCGAAACCTTCACATTCCGGAATATCCACGGAAGCATAGATATCAATCAGATTACCGGGCGAACCATGTGCCTGATTACGGGTGATACTACCGTTTTTGTGTGCCCAGTCTGTCCATTGATGACTGAAGTTCTCCAATAAGAGGTCGGAAATGGTTTCCCGGTAATCCGACACGATACGTCTGCTAACTTCCGGACGGTTTTTATCCAGGAATTCGGGGAAATGTTCTTCCAGTTTATACCCCCGTCTACGAGCGAACTGTTCCAGGAAATCATCCGTCCAGTCAGCTTGATAAACTTCGTATGAATCGTTGAAGAAAGTATGTGGATAACTTGTCTTGCTACTTTTGAAAGCACGGTCAAAGCGGGAAAGATAATTTTTTACCGCCTTTTTTGAGAGATGATTCATCACATAGCCTTCTCCTCCCGGAGCTGCCCGTTTCACTTTCTGCCTTGTTTTTCCGATGTAAAGAGCGATCACTTTCCATTTGCCGGCAGGCGCTTTCCATTGCAGTTTGTCTTTTTTGACGTGAGCAGTCAGGTTGATACATTTGCCTTTCTCATCATATGCCATCACCCGGCTTAGTACAGAAAATGGTTGTTGCTTGGGATCGGTCACATTAATATCCTGTTCAATCTCTTTGCCGCCCTCTATTTCGTATGTCTGGAAGATAGCCTTGGTAGCCGCATCTTCTATACTAACTTCAGGTCCGCCAAAAGGCCATCCGGTTCCGGTATTCATATCAATCTCAATACCCGTACGTTTTCCTTCCGTTTGTGTATGCTTAAGCATTTCCATCCAGCGGGGAGAAAGGAACTGAATTTCATTCGCGTCATTGCCTTGCACCCCATAGATAGGAGTAATTTCTACTGCTCCCATTCCGGTACGTGCGTATTCTTCCAGATTATACGTCAGATTCTTTTCGTCTACGGCACTTCCCATCCACCACCATCTGGCGCCGGGACGTGCTTCCACCGGAGTGTCCGGCCATTGTTGTGCTTGTATTACTCCACCTGCGGCGAGCAGGCAAAGAACTATCAATTCTCTTTTATTCATCATTCTTTCGGTGTGTTATAGTATTCTATATTTTCTGCGTCATCAGTTACAAAAAGCGGTCGTCCGTCCGGCTGTTCAAAGTGGAAGCGGATGCCGTCGAAGGTAATGTTCCGTGCGTGGCGGATATAAAACCCTTTGGCGGGAATAGTGCCGAACATCCAGGGTTCGGGGTATACTTTCTCCTGTTCGGGCGGAATACGTTTGCCATCCTCTTCGCTATATCCTCCTTTATAATAGAGGTGAATATTCCGAAAAGTTACGTCCTCAATACATGCACCCGGCACTCCGTTGATGATAGAAGCATACCGGCTGTCGGCATTCCATACATTGATATCGCTGATAAGAATACGTTTCATGGTGCCTACAGGAGTACCTTCAGGACTGCGCATACGTGCGCCCAACCGAAGGAAAATAGGCGCGTTGACTATATTTCTCATTGTAATATTACTGATTACAATATCTTCCAGATGTCCTCCGTCTACCGTTTCCAATGCCAATCCACGGCAATGTTCAAAGATACAGTTCGTAATCGCAATATTGCGGAAACCTCCACTACTTTCTGTGCCGAGTTTGATGCGTCCCGTACGGAAACCATGATCGGGAGCCTGCGGTTCGTCCAACTGCCAAGTGCCGTCCATTACACTGCCTTTGTCAAAGCCGCTGACATAACAATCACTGATCGTCACATTTTCCGTATCTTGGAAGCGTCCTAATCCATAAGAGGCTTTCAATACAATGGCATCATCCCAGGGGGAGTTCACCGTGCATTGGCTGATACGTACGTTCCGGCAGCAATCAATATCAAAGCCATCCCGGTTGGTGTCTACTTTCAGATTCATAATCGTCAGATGATCCACTCCGGTAGCCAACAGGGCGAAATGCCCGCAATGCAGCATGGATAAATCTTTCAGGGTCACATTTCTGCAATCTTTCAGGCTGATAGCCTTATTGCCTACCCCCGGTAGGCGACTCTCTTCACGGGTCAAGCCTTTGCCATAGATTAAGCCGGGACCACTGATCGTAATATTCTCCAGTCCGATTCCCCAAATTAAAGAGTTTTTCCAATGGCTGTGACCGAAATCCTGATACTTATTATGTTCATTCGGTTCGGCGGTATCATATCCTTCCTCTTTTCCGGGAAAGGCGGCAATGATACGGGTGCCCTGTTCCAAATAGATATGAATGTTGCTTTTTAACCGGATGGAATAACACGCATATTCTCCCGCAGGTAGATATACTGTGCCTCCTCCGGCCTGTGCGGCCGCTTCAATTGCACGATTGATGGCAGGCGAATCAATCGTTTTCCCATCCGCTTTGGCTCCGAAGTCCATTACATTATAAATGGCTGCATGTAGATAGATGCAACCTATTAACAGACTGAATAATAAATAGATCCTTTTCATTTTTTGTCGATTTTGGCAAAAATATCCGGTAACATATAGTAGTTGTAATCCGCTTTTTCATTCTGTTCGTAGAAACAGAAGTAAAGCCGGAAAGGCTTGCTTCCTTCGTTTCGCGAAGAAGCCGGGGAGAGACTGCAACGTCCGGCCAGTACAGGGCGGTCGGTTCGTTTGCCTGATTCGTAAAGCATCAGGGGAGTTGCATCCTTATGTCCGTCACTCAAGCGAATATCATCGGTAGGAGTGACAGCCTGCAGCGTCCGTAATTGCATACTTTCTCCGTAGTAGCAAGTGAAGGCTTGTCCCTCCACGCTGAATACATTGATGTCCGAATCCGGTTGGCAATCGCCGAAACTCCAAAATAGGGCATCGGCTTCCGGAGCAGAGGCGACTTCTACTTCCAGAATAAATCCACGACTATCGGGCAGTGCTTTCCATTGGAAGGATACTCCCTGTATCTTTTCTTTAGGTTTTAGCCAGTGGCTTTCATTTCCTTTTGATATGCCCAACCGGAAAGTGCCGGCAGGTGGCGTCAGTGCTTGTGCTTGCGCATCAATGAGCAAGATTCCCAGCAGTACGATGGTCAGGAGATGTCTTAACATAGTTGAAGTTGATATTACTTTGTTCGTTCTCTTTTAGTTCAATGACATTCTTTTCTTCTGTCTTTAATGTAATTTCAGACAAGTTGAAATTCTTCGTATAGCAGATTTTGCCCGGTTTGTCGGTCTGCGCTTCGATGGCATAAAGATAGAAATTTTCCAGACGTAACGAGTCATTCCATCCCGAAGCGGAGATAAATTCGTCCACATTTTCCGCTTTTACCTTTGATACGTAGACATTGCGGAAACGCGGATAACCTTTTTCGGGAGGCGTTACCGGAGTCAGCATGATTCTCCAGTGTTCCGGGATTTCTTTCCCTTCATACTCTTTGGGTAAAGTGCTGTAACTGTAACTGGGGTTCCAGTTCAAGTCTGCCGCCAGCACGTGACGGACGTTTTCCGCTTTTACTTCGGTCATATAAATGTTTTCGATTGTCCCTCCACGGTTCATGGCGCTTTTCAACCGCAGCACGGCGGAGGTGCCGATTGCTTCCAGATTATATCCCAATACATTCCGTATGCTACCGGAAGTTTCGCTTCCGCAGGTGATAAGTCCGGCACCTTTGCGGGCGATGCAATTGCGTATGACCACATTTTCCGTAGGAAGGTTCACCCGCAGTCCGTCTGCATCCCGTCCCGATTTGATACAGATATTATCATCGTTACAGTCTACATCGCAGTTTTCGACCAAGATATTGCAGGAAGAATCAATGTCGATACCGTCCGTGCTCGGACCGTGTCCACCTATATTGTTGTTGATGGTCAATCCGTCTATCGTGCAATAATCGGAGTAAAGAATCTGACATCCCCAAAAACCGGTACGCATCAGGGTAAATCCTTTCAATGTAATGTCCGAGCTACGTTCTATGAGGATGCCCCGTACCCGTTTGCAGTCATAATCCACAATCCAGCGCAATCCTTTTGCTTCGTATTCTTTCCGCATTTCCCAATATTTATCCCAAAATACTTTTCCCCGGCAGTCCAGCGTTCCTTCTCCGCTGACGGAAGCGTTCTTTTCATTGACAATGTTGATAACTGCCGCGGGCCATGTCATCTCGATTCCTGCAATCCGTGAGCGGAATTCGGGATAATGATGAATGTAAGGGCTGGCCAGTAAAGTCACCCCTTTGTCCAGTTGCAGGTTGACACCGCTTTTTATGAACAGTGCGCCAGTCTGATAATATCCCGGCTGAAAAACTACCGTTCCTCCACCGATGACGGCACAACTGTCAATTGCTTTCTGGATAGCTTCCGTGCTAAGCACCGTGCTGTCTGCTACTGCGCCAAAAGAATTAGCGGATAAAATTACATGGTTTCCGGGCATTTGCCGGCTGCCTACACTATCGGCCCATGACAAATCCGGTTGTTGCGGTACTTGCCCCCATTCGAAGCTGTTGTTTCCTGCCTGTTTAGCCGTTGGGGTGGCGCAAGCTGCTGTCAAAAGTGTGCCTGCCAATAGGAACAGGGGAAAGATGCTTTTGGTTTTCATATTTATCTAATGCCTGATTCTTAATACTTAATACCTACTACTTATCTCTTAATTTCCGTCCGGTTTTTCAATTTCCGTGAATGGTGATTCGTTCCAGTGGAAACCATTTACATCGTCCGGCTGTGCCGGATTATAGGACGGGTCTATTTTCAGGTGTTTAGCCAGTTCCGGTACGGCTTTCTTCATTCCTTCAATCACACATTGGGCTATTTGATAGGCTCCGTATGGATTGAAGTGGGTGTTATCCTCAAAAGCTTTGGTCTGTCCCGGATAAGTGCCTGCCGGATAGTGTACGAAAGCACGTTTCGACGTTTCTGTTCCCAAAGCTTCATAAAGCGTACGGGTCATCTCGTTGAGGTCGATCAACGGAACATTTTCTTTAGCTGCCAGCCAGCGCATGGCTTCCGGATAATCTTCGTGTGTGTCACGGATATGTCCGGTTGCGTCGAAACTCCGGCGTTGGGTGGGAGTGACCAGTACGGGGTATGCTCCCCGTGCACGAGCTTCATCAATAAATGTTTTCAGGCTGGTCATAAAAGAGTAATAAGCTCCTTTGCCCGGTCCTTTTTGCTTTTGGTCGTTATGCCCGAATTCCATGAAAAGATAATCTCCTTTCTTTATCTGGCTCAATGCTTTTTTCAAACGTCCTGCGGCAATAAACGTATTGGCTGATTCGCCCGATTCCGCATAATTGGCGATACAAACGTCCGTACCGAAAAAATGAGGTATCATTTGTCCCCAGCTTGCCCATGGCTCGTTGTCCTGGTCGACTACGGTACTGTTACCGCATAGAAAAACGGTAATCACCGACGGATCGGCAGGCTCGATGCTGATACTCTGGCATACGGGTGCATCGCCGTTAAATTCCAGCGTCAGTTTATCGTCCCAGTTCAGTTTGGCTTTTTCGCGGGGTTTGATACGTACGGATTCTTTTTCGGAAATGCGGGGGTTGCGTTTGTTGATGATAAATGTTTCATCTACGAATTGTCCCTTTTTAGTAGCGAGGTTATCAATGAACAGTCGGCGTGATTCGCCTCTTACTGTTGTCACCCCTGCCTGTTTCTTGCTTCCCAGGCGAACGGTTACTTGATAGTTACCGTCCGGCACGCGGACAGAAAAGAAGAAGGGTGCCTTGCTGCCTTTTTCGGGAGTAGCGACGAGATCATATCCATATCCCGTCTCCTCACTGTAGCGGGGAGCATCTGCCAACTGGTATGTTTGGGCTTTCTCCTGTGCATTGACACTTGCCGTAGCTAAGAGTAGCAAGCCTATGATCGTAGTTTTCATGTAAAATGATATTTAATGTATATTGTTTATGGAATTTAGGCACGGATTACACGGATTTCACGGTTTTTAGAATTACGCTTTTATAAAGCAACAGCGTAATCCGTGTAATTCGTGCCTGATAATTCCCATTTAGTTAATTTTCGGTTTGAGCTCGTCAGGAGAATCTTTGGTATAAGATTTCACATCTCCCGCCACTTTGGTGAATAATGCTTGTATTAGCTCCGGAGCTATCTTGTCTGCCGGACGGAAAGCATCCGAATTCATATAATTCAGGATTGCTTTGTGCATCTGGCGGGCAACGATTCGTTTTTCCGGTTGGGAAGTAATGTCCATACTGGTCATCATCAATTTACCGTTCAAGACCTTTGCTTCGAACAACATGCCGATTTTCCGGCTGATAAACCAAGTATCAATACTTTGAACCGTTGGTTGGAATGTTGCCGGGAAGTCGGTGAATTGCATCACCTGCGCTTTGTTCAGCAGTTCCCACCATTGAAGGTTACTATGATATTCGGTAGGGAATTCGCGGAAAAGAGGGTGATATTCATTCAGGAAAATACCGGTTGTGTGCGGCGGACGCATCTTGAACCAGGAAGTATTCCAGAATACGGGAGTGAAGTATTGTTTGACTTCTTTGCCGTATTGTATCTTTCCGGCAGCCGTAATCAGCACATTTCCTCCGTCTTGTAACACAGCCAATGCCTTGGCGTCCAAGGTGTCGGTGGTATATACTGTTCCTTGTACCAGTTCCACTTGTGCCGGATATACCCAGAAATCCCAGTCGTTTACGGCATCACAGCCTTCGATACGTACTTCCAGATTTAGTTTCTGCGGTGTATCGATTCCTTCCAGAGTCATATCTACACTACCCAGAGAATAAAGATTTCCGATGGGAATGTGATGGGTGCCGACAGTTCCATGAGCATATACTTTTCCGAATTTATCCTTAATGGTATATACTGTTTTTGCACTTTCTAAGGGAGCAGCTCCGAAATGAGATACTTCAATGTCGGCATGGAATGTTTCATTGTTGGCATATACAAATTTAGGAATACGTGCCAAAAGTACGGTCGGACTGCAAAAGCGTCTGAACTGTTCTGCGTTGATATATCCTTTTTCTTCAAAGAACACGTCCAGTACACCGACTAATGCAGTTCCCTGGCCGGAATAATCATTGAGAGCCAGCAACTGGAATCCCGCATAGTCCGGAGTACGCAAGGTCTTTTCAATCTCATGTTTGTAGCAGAGTGCCTGCAATTTGCCCGAAGCCATCATAAAGTCGTGACTCTGGCTTCCCATGTGGTTATCGTTCAGAATATCCCGGAAGATTTCAAAGTTCTTCGCTTTGTTGACTCCGGTATATTTACGGATCTCATTGAAATTCGGGAATACGCACCATTGACCTGTTTCGTGTGATACATACGGTTGTTTCACCGTGTCGATTCTTGCACGATAATCCGATTCACTTTCCGGTTGCGCACCTGCCCAACTAAGTCCGCGTGCGCCGGCTTTCACATGATACTCATTGTGAGGTTGCCATTGCCAGCTGTTTCCAACGGAGGCTCCTGTGTATACACGACGCGGATCGGTTGCTTTCCAATAATCCACGAACTTGCTGACCCATGCCACCCAACGACCGGAAGGTTCATTGCCGCAAGCCAGCATGCAGTAAGAAGCGTAATTCCCATATTCCTTGGTCAGTGCAATGGTTTCGTCCATCAGGTATTTGTCAATCGGTTGTCCGTTACCCAGTCTCGGACCGTGGTTCGGCCAGCTCGGTCCTTCCGGTTGCAGATAGAAACCGACCAGATCGGCAGCGATGAAAGCTGCTTCCGGCGGACAGAAAGAGTGGAAGCGCATGTGATTCAGGCCATAGTTACGACAAATGCGGAACACCCGTTCCCAAGAAGCTACATCCATCGGCGCATAGCCTGTCAATGGGAAGTCACAGTTTTCCACCGTACCGCGAAGCATCGTTTTGCGACCATTTACATAGAACCATTTCCCTTCTATCTTGAAATCACGCATACCGAACTGTACTTGTTGTGTGTCAGTTTGCTTGCCGTTGGTTAATTTTGCCGTCAGTTTATAAAGTGCCGGACTGAATTCATCCCACGTCAGAAACTCTTTTCCCATCGGAAGTTCCATTTCCACCGGATTATCTCCCGGACGGATGTTGAAACTTTGATGTACGGGAGCCACTTTGTGCTGAATGTCCGTGTTAAAGCTCGCAGCGGAAAGGGTGATCTCTCCCTTGGTGGAAGAAGCAGACCGTATATTCATGCGAACCAGCGCTTTCTGATTGCTCAAATCGGGATATACCTGAATATCTTCTAAATGGACTTTAGGAGTAGCTTGTAATTCGATTCGTCCGACGATACCGTTCCAGTTACCTTGTGTCTGGTCGGTGATGCTGTGAGAATCTGGACCTACGTTGATTTCTTTGATTCTATTATCGATACGGATGGTAATCAGGTACGTTTTTCCGGGGGTGGTTGCAGCAGTCAGGTCATAGACATGGGGAACACAAAGACTGTTTTGCATACCAAGCTCCTGCTGATTTACCCATACAGTAGTTTCGATGTGCGGACGTTCCAGAAAAAGAGTGATTCTTTCTCCTTTCCAGTCAGCCGGAATTGTCACTTTCTTTTGATACCAGGCCACACCTACATAATGTTTGTCGGGAGTCAGAAAGAAGGGTAGCTTTACTTGTCCCTCTATCTTGTATTTTTCCATATATGGGTTGAAGTAGTAAGAACTGTCGTAGAGGCTTCCGGTCCATTGGGTACGGACGGTCACTTCATCTCCTTTCAGTTTTTCGGGCATGGAGCCGGGCAGGTTGATAGAATCGTCGAGGGATTTTTTGAACCATTGTTCCTTGACGCCGGTATCTTCCCGGTCTATCCGGAAATTCCATTTGCCGGATAAGCTGAAAGAGTGATTTTGTCCCGCTACGGTCAGTATGGAGATAAATACGATAGCAATACTTACTAAAAGTCGTTTCATGATATATAGAGTTGATATGTTTTTCATTCTTTTTAAAATCTGCCGCTAAAGTAGAGCTTTTTAAGGGTTTAGTAAATAGAAAGATGTACAGATACATAGAATATTGTATCAAAATGGACATCTAAAAGCGTTCGTGTACAAAACTACATGGATTTGAAATATTGTCCATGCTCTTTATCTTTGAGGAGGGGCGGAGATGCCTTATCTTTGCAAGGTAAACTTTTTAATCTTAATAAGGAACCATGAAAAAAGTAGTAATCTGGATAGCTCTAAGTCTTTGGTCGGTGATGACAGTCTTTGCCGGTGAGACAGCTTACCTCTTTTCTTATTTTATCAATGACAGTAAAGACGGACTGCATTTAGCATATAGTTATGATGGATTGAACTGGCTGCCTTTACATGGCGGACGTTCTTATCTTACCCCTGCGGTTGGTAAAGATAAATTAATGCGTGACCCCAGCATTTGCCAGTCGCCGGACGGAACTTTTCACATGGTCTGGACTTCCAGTTGGACGGACCGGATTATCGGATATGCCTCTTCACGCGATTTGGTTCATTGGAGTGAGCAACAAGCAATCCCTGTGATGATGCACGAGCCGGATGCACATAACTGTTGGGCTCCCGAACTGTTTTATGATGAACCTTCACAAACCTATTATATCTTTTGGGCAACTACGATTCCCGGCCGTCACAAAGAAGTGGCTACCAGTGAAAGTGAGAAGGGACTGAATCATCGTATTTATTATGTAACAACGAAGGATTTTCGTACTTTCTCAAAGACGAAGATGTTCTTCAATCCAGATTTCAGTGTGATTGATGCCGCTATTGTGAAAGACCCGAAGCGGGAAGACCTGATAATGGTAGTCAAGAATGAAAATTCCAATCCGCCGGAAAAGAATTTGCGTGTGACGCGTACAAAGAAGATAGAAAAAGGATTCCCGACCAAAGTATCGGCACCTATTACAGGAAAATATTGGGCGGAAGGTCCAGCTCCTCTTTTTGTAGGTGATACGCTTTATGTCTATTTTGATAAATACCGTGACCATCGTTATGGAGCTGTTCGTTCTTTGGACTATGGTGAAACATGGGAAGATGTGTCCGATCAGGTCTTTTTTCCGAGGGGGATTCGTCATGGAACGGCGTTTGCAGTGGATGCCTCCATTGTGGAGTCACTGATTGCCGACCGGAACTATAATCCGCTTATTCCCGATAATCTGGCGGATCCGTCTGTCTCCAAATTTGGTGATACCTATTATCTTTATGGCACTACCGATCTGGATTACGGACTTGGACGTGCCGGAACTCCTGTCGTATGGAAATCGAAAGATTTTGTGAACTGGAGTTTCGAAGGTTCCCATATCAGCGGGTTCGACTGGTCGAAAGGATATGACTACACGAATGATAAAGGTGAAAAGAAAAAGGGCTATTTCCGGTATTGGGCGCCTGGAAAAGTGATTGAGCAGGACGGCAAGTTTTATTTATACGTTACGTTTGTGAAACCGGATGACAAGATGGGAACTTATGTACTTGTAGCTGATCGCCCGGATGGTCCTTTCCATTTTACTGCGGGACAGGGGCTTTTGCCTCCCGGAGAAGAAGGAACAGATAGCCCGGCTGTCGTTGATGATATTGACGGAGAACCTTTTATTAATGACGATGGTTCAGGATATATCTTCTGGCGTCGCCGGAATGCGGGACGGCTTTCTGCGGACAGGCTTCATCTGGATGGTGAGCCGGTAGCTCTGGCAACAGCCCGCCAGGGATATTCCGAAGGTCCGGTGATGTTTAAGCGTAAAGGTATCTATTACTATATTTATACGTTGAGTGGTCATCAGAATTATGTCAATGCTTATATGATGAGCCGCGAGTCTCCTTTGACGGGTTTTGTAAAGCCGGAGGGGAACGACATTTTTTTATTCTCTTCTCCTGAAAATCAAGTGTGGGGATCGGGACATGGCAACGTGTTTTATGACGAGGGAACGGATGAATATATTTTTCTCTATCTGGAATACGGAGATGGCGGAACTACCCGTCAAGTGTATGCTAACCGGATGGAATTTAATGACGATGGAACGATAAAGACATTAATCCCCGATATGCGTGGTGTAGGTTATCTGGCTGCTTCCCAAGAGACCCGGCCGAATCTGGCATTACAGTCGCATTTTTATGCTTCCAGTGAGAAATCTCCCCGTACTTCCGTGGTCAATATCGAAACGCAACCCAATCAACCGTTGCCGGAAAAAGGTTCGGTGAAGAGCTATACCCGCACGCATACTTATCAGGCTACCCATGTAGCTGACGAATCGAATGGAACCCGTTGGATGGCGGCTGATACGGATAGCAGTCCGTTTATTACAGTCGATTTAAAGGAAATCCGTAAGGTCGGGGAGTGCCAGCTCTATTTTACCCGTCCTACTGAAGGACATACCTGGCGACTGGAGAAGTCTATCGACGGAAAACATTGGCAGATGTGTGCCGAACAAGGGAAAGTACAAGTATGCTCTCCACATATTGCTAAGGAGATAGGAGAGACACGTTATCTCCGTCTTCATATTCGTAGGGGAGATGCCGGTTTGTGGGAATGGAAAATATATGAATAACGTTTTATAACGCTAATAATCAATCGAATTTATGAAGTATATGGTAAAAAGTAAAATTCTGGCTACTTTCTGTGCCGGTCTATTAACCGTTTCTACCGGAATACAGGCAGCAGAGAGACTGGCAACCGGAACTCAACAGAAGCAAGCTCAAAAGACTGTAATTGAAACTTCTCCCTGGTTTGATGATAAAGACCTGACTTTGACGGGTGTCTATTATTATCCCGAACACTGGGATGAGAGCCAGTGGGAACGTGACTTCAAGAAAATGCATGAATTGGGATTTGAATTTACCCATTTTGCCGAGTTTGCCTGGGCGCAACTGGAACCGGAAGAGGGACGCTATGATTTTGCATGGCTGGACAGGGCTGTAGCTTTGGCAGCCAAGTATGATTTGAAAGTTATCATGTGTACTTCTACTGCCACTCCTCCTGTATGGATGAGCCGGAAATACCCCGAAATTCTATTGAAGAATGAGGATGGAACGATACTTGACCACGGTGCTCGCCAGCATGCTTCATTTGCTTCGCCTCTTTACAGGGAATTATCATACAAGATGATTGAAAAACTGGCGCAACATTATGGCAATGACTCCCGTATTATCGGATGGCAACTCGACAACGAACCTGCTGTACAGTTTGATTATAATCTGAAAGCGGAGCTTGCTTTCCGTGATTTTCTCCGTGCCAAATACAATAATGACATTCAACTTTTAAATAATGCATGGGGCACTGCTTTCTGGAGTGAGGTTTATTCGTCTTTTGATGAAATAACGCTTCCCAAGCGCGTACAGATGTTTATGAATCATCATCAAATTTTGGATTACCGCCGTTTTGCTGCATCACAAACCAATGATTTCCTGAACGAACAATGTCTGTTGATAAAGAAATATGCAAAGAACCAATGGGTGACTACGAATTATATACCGAATTATGATGAAGGTCACATTGGTGGTAGCCCCTCGCTTGATTTTCAAAGTTATACCCGTTATATGGTATATGGTGATAATGAGGGGATTGGTCGTCGAGGCTACCGGGTAGGTAATCCGTTGCGGATAGCCTGGGCAAATGACTTTTTCCGTCCGATACAGGGAACTTATGGTGTGATGGAATTACAGCCGGGACAGGTGAACTGGGGCAGTATCAATCCCCAACCTCTTCCGGGCGCAGTTCGTCTGTGGATGTGGAGTGTGTTTGCCGGTGGAAGTGATTTTATCTGCACCTATCGTTATCGCCAGCCTCTTTACGGCACGGAACAATATCATTACGGAATTGTCGGCACGGACGGAGTGACTATAACTCCCGGTGGAAGAGAATATGAGACATTTATAAAGGAGATTCGTGAACTTCGTAAACATAGCTCTTCCCGTGAAACCAAACCTGCCGATTACCTTGCCCGTCGTACAGCTATTCTTTTTAACCATGAAAACTCCTGGAGCATTGAGCGACAGAAACAGAACCGGACATGGGATACTTTTGCACACATCGAAAAGTACTATCGTACCCTAAAATCATTCGGAGCTCCTGTCGATTTTATTTCCGAAGCAAAGAACTTGTCCGATTATCCGGTCGTTATTGCACCGACTTATCAATTAGCTGATAAAGAACTGGTAGACAAATGGATCACTTATGTAAAGAACGGCGGAAACCTCATTCTGACTTGTCGTACGGCACAGAAAGACCGTTATGGTCGTCTTCCGGAAGCTCCCTTTGGTTCTATGATTACTCCGCTGACCGGAAATGAAATGAACTTTTATGATTTGCTGCTTCCCGAAAATCCCGGTACTGTTGTTATGGACGGAAAAGAGTATATTTGGAATACATGGGGAGAGATTCTGAATCCTCCGGCAGATGCTCAAGTATGGGCTACTTATAAAAACGAATTCTATGAAGGAAGTCCGGCTGTGACTTTCCGCAAACTGGGGAAAGGTACGATTACCTATGTAGGAGTGGACAGCCACAATGGAGCATTGGAAAAAGATATATTGAAAAAGCTATATGTACAGCTGAATATCCCGGTAATGGATTTGCCTTATGGCGTGACAATGGAATACCGGAATGGGTTGGGAATTGTATTAAACTATTCAGATCAGCCTTATACCTTCAACTTATCGAAGGGAGCCAAAGCATTGATCGGGACTACAGAGATTCCTACAGCGGGTGTATTTGTGTTTTCAGTGAAATAAGTGTTGAAAAGAATTATGTTACAATTAAATTATTTATTATGAGACTGTTGAACTATTGTTTTTTGATTGGAGGAATATTAATTGCTTCTTGTGTTGGTAATTCGAGTAATAAATCTCAAAATGATAAGAAAATAAATCCGGCGGATACTATTTATTTAGGAGATTTACGTGAAAAATTTGAAGGAGATTCTGTCTTTTTTGCAAAAGTGGCACCGGATCTGATATTGACAGATTATCAATATTTCTGGGCGGCAACAGAGTCAGATGCCATAGCCAATGGGTTAACAAAAGATTATTATAAGAAAGTAAAACAAGAAATTACTGCCACAAATGAAGCAATAAAGAAGGGAGTAATGAAAGGCGCTAATGTGAAACGAATTCCCGATTTTCAGAGTGTGAAATAGCTAAGAATGTTTTATCTTGGTATGTTGGATAATAGAGTAATGATATGATTAAAAGATATTTTCTAAGTTTAATAACTTGTACTTGTTTTTATTTGTTAGCCGCTTCTTTTACTTCGAAAAATGGCAACTATGAAGTGCTTAAAGTAACCGCTCCTTTTCCGATGCAACCTATTAAAGTGTTTATCTATCCTGATAAGGACTTTATAATTACAGACTTCGGTGCCGTCAATGGAGGAAGAGTAGATAATACAAAAGCAATTACTAGTGCTATTGAAGCGTGTAACCAATCCGGTGGCGGACGTGTTGTTGTTCCGGCAGGTACATGGCTGACCGGTCCCATTCATTTTAAAAGTAATGTGAATCTTTATTTGGAGGAGAATGCGGTTTTGAATTTTACGGATAATCCTTCTGATTATCTTCCGGCAGTGATGACTTCATGGGAAGGCTTGGAATGTTATAATTATTCGCCATTACTCTATGCTTTTGAATGTGAGAACGTGGCGATTACAGGTAAAGGGACTCTTCAGCCGAAGATGGATACCTGGAAAGTATGGTTCAAACGTCCTCAGTCTCATTTGGAAGCATTGAAGGAGTTGTATACAAAAGCTTCGACTAATATCCCTGTGATCGAACGTCAGATGGCAATAGGGGAGAACCATCTTCGTCCGCATTTGATTCATTTCAATCGTTGCAAGAATGTTTTATTGGATGGGTTTAAGATTCGTGAAAGTCCGTTTTGGACCATTCATCTCTATATGTGTGACGGGGGATTAGTGCGTAATCTCGATGTAAAAGCACACGGACATAATAATGACGGTATTGATTTTGAAATGAGCCGTAACTTTTTAGTGGAAGATTGCTCTTTCGATCAGGGGGATGATGCAGTAGTGATTAAAGCCGGACGTAATCAGGATGCTTGGCGGTTGAATACTCCTTGTGAAAACATCGTTATCCGTAATTGTCAGATTCTAAAAGGACATACTTTACTTGGTATCGGAAGCGAAATATCGGGAGGAATACGGAATATTTATATGCATGACTGTACTGCTCCGAATTCTGTGATGCGCCTTTTCTTTGTGAAAACCAATCATCGCAGAGGTGGATTTATAGAGAATGTTTATATGAAGAATGTAAAGGCAGGAACGGCTCAACGTGTACTCGAAATAGATACCGAAGTGTTATACCAATGGAAAGATCTGGTACCTACTTATGAAGAACGAATTACTCGTATTGATGGTATTTATATGGATAAGGTGACTTGTGAATCGGCAGATGCTATTTACGAACTGAAAGGTAACTCCAAACTTCCGGCTAAGAATGTAATGATTAGGGATGTAAAAGTAGGAGAGGTAAAGGAGTTCGTGAAGAAAGTGAATAATGTAGAGAATGTAGTGGAAAAGAATGTGACTTATGATAGGAAAGGGAAATGACCCTTTCCTGAAAGTAGTAGAAAATTTCATGCTATAATTTTAGTATAATGTAGTATCTTAGCAGCAAAATTGAAAACTTTATGCTAAGATGAAGAAATCCTTTTATTTATTACTGCTAATCACTCTATATAGCAGTATCAGCTTTGCTCAAAGCCTGAAATCTATATCTATTTTAGGCGATTCGTATTCAACATTTGAAGGATACCTGCAACCCGATACCAATAGCATTTGGTATTATGTTTCTCCGCGACAGCAAACGGATGTAACTTCCGTAAAGCAGACCTGGTGGCATAAATTCATCAAAGAGAATAACTGCCGCCTTTGTGTCAACAACTCTTTTTCCGGTGCAACGATTTGTAATACCGGTTATAATCAGGCTGATTATTCGGATCGTTCTTTTATTACCCGTATGGATAAGCTGGGATGTCCGGATATCATCTTTATTTTCGGTGCAACGAATGATTGTTGGGCCGGCTCACCGCTTGGGGATTACAAGTATGAAGGGTGGACCAAGGAAGATTTATATACATTCCGTCCGGCTATGGCATATCTGCTTGACCACATGATTGATCGTTATCCTAATGTTGAAATCTACTTTCTGCTGAACTCTGGTTTAAAGGAAGAGTTTAATGAATCAGTCAGAGCTATCTGCAATCACTATAACATTGATTGTATTGAACTGCATGATATTGACAAAAAGAGCGGTCATCCTTCGATAAAGGGGATGGAGCAGATTAGTGAACAGATTAAGATGTTTATGAGGAAGACGAAGTGAAAAACAACGGAAATATAAGAAATAATATTGCCACTTGCTACTCTTTGATTAGGAATACTATTTCAAAGAGTGCCAAGTGGCAATAAGTTTAGTTGTTTATCTTAATATCCCGGATTCTGCATTGCTTTCTTTTCTTCATTGCTTAGTGCAGAACCATTTGAATTGGTGATACCGTCCAAGAAGGCTTGGGGGATCGGACGATAGTAATGTTTCTCCGATTTGAATTCGCCAAGACCTCTGCTGGCACCGTCGTTGAATTTATGCCAGCGGGCGTCTAACGTCTTGGTACGTGCCAGATCTTCCCAGCGTTGCAATTCGCCACAAAGCTCACGGGTACGTTCATTTAATAGGAAGCACATCATTTTGTCAGCATTGGATGTACATCCCAGTTCGTTGTAGATAGGAGTGTCGACTGTAGAGTTATAAACGTCTGCCACACTATTTAATTTCATCGTAGTTTTGGTAGAAGCAGTAGTCTCCTGTTCGATATTGTTTGACTCATAATAGGTGTTTTCTTCCCAGTAAATAGCACCTTCGGAGGAGTGACCGCCTCCTTTCCCGGAACAATAAGGATTATTCTTATAAGCTTGTCCACCATCTACGTTCTTACTACGGTCTTCACCAGTTTTATAACCGGCACGTTCACGTAGTTTGTTCATCCATTCGACAGCTTTGTCATAATTGGCTTCACCTTTACGAATATATGCTTCGGCAACCATTAGTACATCATCTGCCGAACGGGCGATGATAGCATCGCGAGTACCGAATTGAGATGCGATGGAAACACGATAACCATCACGGAATTTAGATAAAGCTACTGAACGCTTGTGAGGTATGATATCGTAATAATTACCTGTTTTCTCATTTATATTCCAGCTGTGTTCCTGTCCTTTGAAATAGCGTACATATGTATACGTGTTACACATTTTTCCATCTTTCAAAACAGTATATGCCGGAGCGTTGGGATATTTCTCATAGCGATTGTCTCCCGGGTCATTCACGATGTATTTCATACCGAGTTCACCTCCACTGAAACGTTTGTCACCTTCTTTTACACCTGCCGGAGCGTATGGCATATCTTCTGCTGTCCAGGTGGGAGCACTTTTGGTTTCGTTGGCTCCATAACAGGTGATGAATGATTTCCAGAAACGAGAGTCATTGACACGGTCAAATACCTGCATGGTATACTCTGTAGCACTTACGTATGAGAATTCACGTCCTCCGGAGATGTCACGTTTACATCCACCTATATCATTACCTTGGTATACGGCCGGATAATAAAGATGCATCTGGTTTCCATAACGTCCCCATGTTGATTCATCATTAGAGAATTGAGCTGCTAGAATCACTTCACTTACTTTTTCATTGGCTCCGTTCGGCTGTTCATAGTCCCAAAGTTCTACATAATCATTACACAACGGATGTGCGTCTACAACTTCCGAACCATATTGAATAACAGCATCGAGGTCGGATGCTATATAATTACTATTCCAATCGCTGTACAATTCGGAGGCACGGAATAAATGTGCTTTTGCAAGGAAATGGGCAGCAGCATATTTGTTAATTCGTCCGATTGATTCACCTTTATCCGGAAGTAGTCTGTAGGCTTCTCCAAAATCAGATATAACCTGTGTGTATATTTCTTCAGCAGAATTCCGTGTAAAATATGTTTCCGCGCTTGTAGACGGAACTAATTTCAACGGCACACCACCAAATTGCTTCACTAATTCGAAATAAGCATAGGCTCTTAGAAAGTGTGCTTCTCCCAAGCGTGTGTTGTATGTAGGTGAACTTTGGTTATAATATTGAGGTATGTTTTGGATCAATATGTTTGCGGGTTCAACCAGTCCGTAGTAATTGTCCCAGATAGGTTGGTTAGCGGCATTTTCAGATGAATTTAAATCTTGACTATAGTGATTCCATGCTGGAATAACATTATTAGCATCAGTAAATTCATCTACTCCCATGTTGTAGCACTGAATCCCCCATATATAGTTGAATTTGAATTTCAGTTTCTGATAGGCTCCAGTCACTAATTCATCAAGACCTTCTTGTGTCTTAAAGCGGTCGGTACTATATTGAGTTGTTAAATTCTCATCAAGGAAAGATTCACTGCACGAAGTGATCGAGCTTCCTGTTATGCTGGCTATTAAAGCAGCAAATAATATTCTATTTAATTTCATAATGTCTTTACTTTAATTTGTTTATTAGAATCCGATGTTGACACCTATTACAAAACTCTTCAAAGTGGTAGGTGAACCAAATGTTTTGGTATTATTGTCATAATTTACCAAGTCTGTATCCAAAAAGTCACATGCTTTATAGATATTGAATGGGTTCATGGCTTGAACATATAGCTTCAAATTATTGATACCCAAGTTCTTTAATTGTTGTGGGGTAAAGTTATAACCCAATGAGATATTACGAACTTTGATGTATGAGCCATCCTGATAGTTCATTGCGCTGTTAAAGGCATCGGCTCCTTCACCGTTGGAACCGGGTGAATAGTATTTTGCATTCTCATTTGTACCGGCTACCCAATAGTCTATTTTACGCTGCATATAGCGACCGTCAAGAGTAACAGCTCCCTGTGGAACAGTAAATCCCCAACGTGATAAAATAAAGAAGGATAGCTCAAAATTCTTATAGCTGAAAGTGTTACTCCATCCACCTGTCCAGCGTGGACGTGTGTGACCTACAATTTTTTTATCGTCATTGGCATCTATTGTATCATCATTATTTAAATCTTTCACTTTGATTTGTCCCGGTTTACGTCCGTATTTGGCAGCTTCTTCGGCTTCTTCTGTTTTCCAGATGCCATCATATACCCAGTCGTAATAAACACCGATTTCCTCACCGACAAACCATTTATTGTTCACATCTTCTGTTCTACCATTAGACAATTCGTCGATTCTGTTTCTATCCATTGACCATGTTAAAGTAGTGCTCCACGAAAAATCTTTTGTTTGTATAGGTATTGCATTTACTTGTAGGTCAATACCATATCCGGATGTTTTACCTACATTGGCATAAGTAGAAACATAACCCGTTAGTGAAGGAATTGACATTTCTAGTAACAAATCATCAGTTTTCGTTTTGTATGCATCGATACTACCAGTAAGTCGGTTATTAAAGAAACCATAGTCAACACCGACATTGTATTGTGTAGTTCTTTCCCAGCCTAGAGTTGGATTAGCCATTTTGGCGGGTTCCTTCTGTGAAGGATCTGAAGGTACATAGCCCAAGGATGACTCATTCTGTCCCCAGTTATAGTATAAGCCTGTGATAGCGCCTTTAGTTGCATATGCTTTGATTGCCGCATTACCTGTAACACCCATACCTATACGAAGTTTCAACTGATTCAGCCAACTGATGTCTTTCAGGAAATCTTCCTGATCCATTCTCCATGCGATAGCAGCAGAAGGGAAACTTGCCCATTTGTGCCCTTCGGCTAATTGAGAGGCGCCGTCCCAACGCATAGATGCTGTCAATAAGTACTTATCTTTATAACCATAGTTTAGACGAATCATATAAGATGCCATTTGAGTCTCGGTCAGACCTGTGCCAAAAGAGTTTAGTGTACCGGCAGATCCTATATTATACCAGAGCTCATCTGATGAGGCTACATTAGTAGCTCTCATATCTCCCATCTCGTAATGGTAGGCAGAAGCGGATTGCATCAATGTCATGCCTAAATTATGTTGACCCAGGGCTTTGTTATAATAGATCAGGTTATCCAATGTCCATGCACGTTTTTGTTCGTTCTTGTATTGTGCGCCATTGTTACCATCTCCATTAATACCATCTGCTGCATTAGCGACTCCTAAAGTGTAGAATTGGAATTCAGGACCAAACTGAAGACGATAAGATAAGCCTTCCAGTGGTTTCCAGATTTTACCGAAATCAATTTGCGAATACAAACTGGCAGAAGCACGGAAAGTGCGGCGTTGGTTGGTGTTGTAGTCTAATTCACGAATAGGGTTGATGATATTTACATCCCCACTCGGATAACGGACATATTCACCGTTTTCGTCATAAGGTACTGTCCACGGAATCATACTTCTTAATGCGCTATAGAAATCACCCGAACCGGTTACAGACTTGGAGAAACTATATCCATAGTCTTGAGTGGAATAAGATGCATTAATTGAAGATCCCATTTTGAACCAATTGACAGGAGTCACATCAAATGAGGTTTTTAACGTATAACGTTCATATGCTTGCCCTGGTTGTGTACCTTTCTGATCCAAATAACCGAATGAGGCATAGCCTTGGAATTTGTCAGACCCTCCGGATGCACTTAAGGTATGTTCGTGAGTGATCCCCGTCTGTTTACCGTGCGAAGCCCAGTCATATGATCCTACTAAAGATGGATCGTAGACTCCATTTACCCATGCTTTTTCGATGTTTTTCCATGAAGCAGTTACGCTACCAAATGCAGCTTTATCGGCTTCATAAGTTGGAGTGGCAGAAGCATAAGAACCTGCATTGTATTTGGCTAAGCGGGCATAATCCAACCATTCGGCGGCAGACATCATTTCTGTAACATCGTGTAGCGTTTCAAAAGTGACAGTACCGGAATAGTTTAGGGTCACTTTACCTTCTTTTCCTTTTTTGGTAGTTACAAGAATCACACCGTTGGCACCACGTGAGCCATAAATAGCTGTGGCTGAAGCATCTTTTAAAATGTCAATAGCTTCAATGTCGGAAGGATTGATATTTTCAATGCCTCCATTTTGAATTACCATACCGTCTACCACATACAGTGGACCCTGTTCCGCATTAATAGAGCGTTGTCCACGAATATTAATGTTGCCCACCTCTCCGGGACGCTGACTGGATGTAATATCTACACCGGCTGTTTTACCTTGCATCCCTTCTAGTGCATTTCTTACAGGCATTGCTTTCAGTTCTTTTTCACCTACGCGAGCCATAGCACCGGTTACGTCACTTTTTTTCTGTACTCCATAGCCTACAACTACTACTTCGTCTAAGGTCTCGGTATCTTCTTGAAGAGTAATTTTAAAGTTGGTATTTCCTGCTACGGATACTTCTTGTTTTTTATATCCTATATAAGTGATAGTGATTGTACCTTTGGTTGGTACATTGGAAAGAGAAAACTTGCCATTTAAATCAGTAATTGTACCATTAGTAGTACCATTAACCAACACACTGGCACCAATAACCGGTTCTCCGGTAAAATCTGTAACTGTGCCCGAAATTGTCTTATTCTGGGCATAAGATTCTACTATTAAAAAGGAGAACAAAGTGAGAAGAAATAGCCGTCGGATAGTATCCTTATAGGCATACAGGTGATTACCTTTTTGGTTGCTTTTCATACTTTAATTATTAAGTTATAAATATTGGTTTATAGATCCTTTATTGTTGATTTATCTTTTTATCCTCTAATGAAGACTCTTTGTTTCTTTTTATATGGATATTCCTGTAACGTAGTACTTTATAGAGGTTTAGTAGTATAATATATTGTATGATATTAATATATTTACATAGCGTATTTATTATAGAGTTAAACAAAAGTTAGATTCTCTTTTTAAACATAACT
>NZ_QTMW01000065.1:0-2430 GCF_003604005.1 Bacteroides sp. OF03-11BH
TAGGTCAGCCCCCTTACGGGAGCTTTCCCCTCTAAGAACCGTACGTGCGAGTTTCCCCGCATACGGCTCAAGCAACATGACCGTTACCGACTTTGTTATCGGTAGAGCCATCTCATTTTCGACTTTCATATTCATAATCTACTTTGCATTTTACGTTTACAACTGGTATGTACAAGAGTTCTTACCTTTCGTCCACTGACTATTTGTTCAGTGATACTCCAAGGTCTTTCCCTGTCAATACGCTCTCCACATACAGGACATACTTTATTCTGTCGTTTCCAAATGTTTATTAGAGATTGCCTGCCTTTCAGCGTTTGCTTCATTCGGTAGGTTTCTCTCCATTCGTAGTACGATTTATCTGATGGGTCATACGGATTGGCATAATGCCGAACCTTGACGAATTTCTCATGGTGGATGGTTGGTAGATAGGTCAGTTCGAGATAATCAATCTTATCTTTCTTGCCCATATCTGCCGCAAATCTCCACGAGTGCCCATTTAGTGTTCTGAAATACTTATCCTTTACCCATCCTTTACATTTCTGCGGATGTCTGCGTCTTGCCCATTGCCATATTTTCTTGAAGATTTCCCAATCCATTCGGTGGAATACATTCGCAGAAGTACCATATTTATAATAATTACCCCAACCTTTTATGATTGGATTCAGCATCATAATAAGTGACTTCTGTTTTACACACTTGTTGGCTTCTATCGTCTTGCGGATTTTTTCGCAAAACCTCTTTTGCGCATCTTTGGATGGAGTTGTCAGCAGCGTATTATTGCGGAACTTTCGGATATTGAAACCGAGAAAGTCAAATCCCTCATTTATATGTGTGATTTTTGTCTTTTCTTCTGATAGTGTCAGACCTCTTTCCGCAAGGAACTTACGTACTAATGGAAGTATAACCTGTTCTATCGTTTCCTTATCCTTTGCCGTTACAATGAAATCATCTGCATATCGTACAAGATGTATCTTAGGAACTATCTTTTTGTAGTTCACCTGATATTTCTTGACACTCTTTTCCAACAAATCTTGCAGTCCGTCAAGTGCCATGTTTGCAAGAGTTGGGGATATTATGCCACCTTGTGGGGTTCCCTCTTCCGTAGGAAAGAGTTCTCCATTGAACACATATCCGCATTCGAGCCATTTGCGTAGTATCTCCTTATCCATAGGGATATTGTTGATTAACCACGCATGGCTGATATGGTCGAAGCATCCTTTGATGTCCCCCTCAAGAATCCATTCGGGAGCGACCGAACGAGAAAGAACGATGTAGCATTGCTCGATGGCATCATGTGTACAGCGATGTCTGCGGAATCCGTAGGAATGGCTGTCGCCAGTGGTTTCCGCTATCGGGTCAAGTGCCATTAGGTACAATGCCTGCATCGCACGGTCTTTCATCGTTGGTATTCCGAGTGGGCGTAATTTCCCGTTCTTCTTTTTGATATTTACACGTTTTAAAGGTTGTGGCTTGTAGCCATGTCTTTTCAGAGTGAATATGGCTTTGGCTTTCGCCAATGGAGAAGACCATGTAATCTTGTCAACGCCGGAAGTAGATTTTCCTTTGTTAGTCGTAACTCGTTTTACCGCCAATGCTTTGGCGTAGAACGAGTGGGTAAGCATCCATTGCAGGGCTTTCACCTTGTTATTTCTGCCTTCCCTTTGAGCCTTTACAATACGTGCTTGCAGCTTTTGGACAAAACGCTCACATTTGTCCCAGTCGATTTTCGACCAGAGTTCGTGAATGTCTATGTCTTCGGGCGCACACGCCAATTTCTTTGCGTTCATTTGCTTTCCTTTCTTTAAAAGTTCTGTAAACTATCTTGTAAAGTGTCACCATAGGCGGAAGTCTGCCCACTTTCGTGTCGGATGATGTTACCTTTACCAACCCGTGATATTGGCTCAATCCGTATCCTCCCCATTACAGGGAGGCATTCGCTTTTTCCGCTATCCTATACCCACACCCCATGTAGGCTTGCCTTGCGGCTTGCTTACCAGCTCTGATGAACTGGAGAGATACGGGCTTACCGTGTTTTACATAAGTGATAAATAAGCGGGTTAGGTCCTGTCTATTCCACCGGCAGTGCTAATGTCCGTGTGCCCCCAAAGTTCAAGAGGACAGCCGACTGCTTACCTTTTGGTCCGAGCCTGTCAACAGCCTTTGGCTCGTTATACCTTACGATGTTTATCGGACAGTTCACTTTCGTTGACCATACCGCTAAGCCAAGCTCCTCGTGCTGAATGGTGTTATCAGCCGTTGATTTCCCCTCACGGTTCAATCTTCTCCTTTTGGAAAGGCTACCTTGTCGGGACAGCTCCGTACAAAAGGATTACTCCCAATGCACGTGTCCGTAGGCTACTCCAGACGGAACTGGAGGTGTAATCTTGATGTTACACAATCACTTACGCAACTTCACGTCGCACAAACTTG
>NZ_QTMW01000065.1:2466-15036 GCF_003604005.1 Bacteroides sp. OF03-11BH
CCCCGCCAATCAAGCCGCAGACCGCCCCGATTGCGTACACCAGTTTTGTTCCGGGGTCGAAATACCCGGTGATTAGGTTCGTGGCTTCGGTGATGCCCGCCTGCCCGTTTCCTTGTGCGTAGGCACTTACCACGGCGGCAAGTATAGCCGCCGACAAGAAGATTTTCTTTCTCATTGTGATTTGTTTTTAATGCCGGGCGGCGGGTGGATAGTCCGCCTTTCCCGGCTGGTGAATAATTTGAAATTTTAGTGGTCGGGGATAGTCCCGTTTGTCTGTTTGGTTTTCAGGTTGCCAATCAACCGTAATCACGCTGTTTCATGCTGTCAGGCTTATACATTATTATATTATAGGAAATCGTTCATGTCGAACGCTTCGTGTTCCTTGCTTTTATTGCCAGCTTCGGCAGGGACAGCAGCCGCAGCCAGTTCCGCTTCGTTGCGTCCCAGCAGTTCCGCCACCTTTGCCAGCCCGCCGTTGATGTTCTCCACCACCGCATCGTAGAGGTTCGTCCCCTCAATCCTTGCCAGTGTCCCGGCGGCTTGCCGCTGTTCCGTTTCGGTGGGGTTGTCGGCGTTCGCCGTGCGTACCGCTTCGCCCAGTTCGTCAAAGCTCACGCCCGTAGCCCGCCCGGTATCATCGTCACCGTCCATGTACCCGGCTATTTCCTCGTCCTCGTAGTCGGGTTCGTCATTCTCGTAACCGGGCGTTTCTTCCGGCAGTCCGTCAGCCTGCGGCGCAAAAATAGTATCATTTTCAGCCGCTTGCGGGAGGTGTCCCGATTTGTCCTGCGCTGTCTGAAATTGTCCGCTCTTGTATCGGCTTTCACCTATCAGCGTGTAGCCTGAAACCCCGTTTCGTGGAAGCGGCGCATCATCCGTTTTGCCCGGTGATGTCCGGCTGTCCGTGTAGCGATACCACAGCCACAGGGCGATGTAGTACACCAAAAGCCCGGTAAGTATGCAATAGATTACCATAGTCAGACAGGCTTTTGGAAGTGGCTTTCGTACAGGGTGTTTATCTCGTCTTGGTACTGCTCGAAGTGGCGCAGCAGAATGTTTTCCACGTAGCTGCTTACCGTCACCTTGCGCCCGCCTATCACCGTCACGATACGCATCAGCTTCTCGTGCGTGGTACGGCTCACGTACAAGGGCTGTCGGTCTGCCAGTTCCACTTTCTGAAAGTAGGTTTCCCGGTAGTCGCCCGAACCGCCCTTGCGCTTGCGGGGTGTCGGTTTCTCTACTTGCACTGTTTCAGCCTGCCGTCCCTCGTGGGCGGTTTCCGTTTCGCTGCCGGGCTGCGGTTCATCATCCGGCTGGCTCTCCCGCTTGGCGGGTACACCCTGCGAGATAAGTTCCCGCATAAAATCCTCGTCTATCTTCGGCATCCCGCCGCTTTGCTTTGCCATATCATTTTAATTTGATGTAGTACACTATTTCGGTTATCAGTTCTTCCAAGTTGCTTCCCCTTACCAACGGGCGGCTGGCGGGAAAGAGCGTGGAGCGGAACACCGCCTTTTTATCCGCCACCAGTTCCTTTTTGTAGCGTTTGGTATCGGGGATAAAGGTTTTCATCAGCGGCAGTTCCAGTTCCTTAATGGTCTTGTCGTAGGCGGTGTAAAGGTCTGTTTTCTCCCTACCGTCCACCATGTTCCAAAAGAGGTACAGCCCTGCAAGTCGGCAGGCTTCATTCTTCACTAATAGCTTTTGGATAGCCATTGCGAACGACAGGCTGCTTTCCAGCACCACCTTGTCGGCTGAAATGGGGGTGAAAATGTAGTCCATGCCCGCAAGGGAGTTTATCACGCCCTCGCTGTTCACCGTGCCGGGCAGGTCGAAAAACACTATATCCGGCACGTGTCCGGCGGCTATATATCCGTCAGCCGTTGCAATCGCCTTTTCGGGCGAACTGCACAGTACCGGGTAGGCTTTCTTCCCCAGCCGGGTGAACTGTTCATACGCCATGCGCTTGTAATCTTCATCCGCCCCGACCTGCTCGGCATCCCGCTTGCGCATCCCGGCAATGGAGTGCTGGGGGTAGTCGCAATCGACCACCGCCACATTGTAGCCTTTGAGGTAGTATAGGTAACTCGCCGCCAGCACGGTAAAGGTGGTTTTGCCGACCCCGCCCTTTTGGGTGGAAAAGGCGACATAAAGGGGTGTTTTCTCGTTTTCCATATTGCTTCCGTTCATTATTGGTTGATAGATTTGTTTATTGCTTTCAATCATTCTTTCCATATTGCAATCTTGAAATATTGAAAGACTGTTTTATTTCAATCTTGTTTTCCTGCTTTCATTCTTTCTTGAAATATTGAAATCCTGCAATCATGTTTTATTGAAATCCTGCTTTCAATCATTCTTTCCTGATTGGAATATTTCTTTCAATCTTGCTTTCAATATTGAAATCCGATGCAAAAAAAGGGAGAAAAAACGTCCCCTGAAAACCTTGTCCCGATTTGTCCTGCGCTGTCCCGTTTTGTCCACCAACCACCTATTTTACAGCATTATAAATCACCGTTACTTTGCAGCGGAGTAACGAACCGCAGGGGGCGCAGGTGTAAAACAGGGCTGGTGAATGGCTGGGCTTACCGTTCCACGCTAACCCCAATCCGTCCGTGACGGATTTCGATTTTCGTCAGAAAATAGCAAGGTGTGTTTTGTATGCTACAAAACCGTTTTCCGTGCCTGAAAACGCCTTGCCCCTTGCGGGGGTAAAAATCACTCCGAAGTCGTAATTTTTTAATCCAAAGAAGCATGGAAACAAGAAAACCTAACAAGGGCGGTCGCCCCGCCCTCGCAGACCCGGCGAAGCATCGCCATGTCCTTTACCTGAACGACCGGGAGAACGCCCGCTTCCTCTCGCAATGGGAACAGTCGGGCGTCACAAGCAAGTCCCGTTTCATCGCCGCCCGGTTGTTCGGCGAGCCGTTCCGGGTGGTGAAAGTGGACAAGTCGGCAGTAGAATATTGCGCCCGGCTGACCGAATTTTATGCCCAATTCAGAGCGGTAGCGGTCAATTACAACCAAGTGGTAAAGGCTCTGAATAGTAACTTTTCGGAGAAAAAGGCACTGGCTTTTCTCTATAAACTGGAGAAAGCGACCACCGAACTGGCTGTGTTGAACCGTCAGGTTATCGACCTGACAAACGAGTGCAAGGAACTATGGTTGCCAAAATAAGCACGGGCGGCAATATGTTCGGCGCACTGGCGTACAACCAAAACAAGGTGGACAGCGGGGAAGCAAAGGTGCTTTTCTCCAACCGGATGCTGTTAAGCGAGGACGGGAATTTCTCTATCGGCGAGTGTATGCGCAGCTTTGAAATGCAGATGCCCGTCCAGCTATCCACCAAGAAGCCGATACTTCATATTTCCATAAACCCGCACCCGGAAGACGTGCTGACCGACCAGCAGCTTTCCGACATTGCCAAAGAGTATATGCGGAAGTTGGGCTATGGCGACCAGCCCTATTTGGTGTACAAGCATACCGACATCGACCGCCACCACATCCACATCGTGGGGTTGCGGGTGGACGAGAACGGCAAGCCGCTGAATGACAAGTTCGAGCATCGGCGCAGCAAGCAAATCACCCGTGAACTGGAAAAGAAATACGGGCTGCACCCGGCAGAGCGAAAGGAACGTGCCGAACGCCCGGAACTTAAAAAGGTGGACTATGCCGCCGGGGACGTGAAGCACCAAATCGGCAATACCGTGAAAGCGGCTTGCTATGGCTACCGCTTCCAGTCGTTCGGGGAGTACAAGGCTTTGCTTGCCGCTTACAACGTGTGCGCCGAGGAAGTCAAGGGTGAAGTGAACGGCAAGCCCTATCAGGGCATTGTCTATTCCGCTATGAACGACAAGGGAGAAAAGGCGGGCAACCCGGTAAAGGCTTCCCGCATCGGCAAGTCGGTGGGTTATGAAGCGGTGCAGCGCAGAATGGAGAAATCGGGCGAAGCAATCAGGAACGGGAAACTGAAAGAGCGCACCCGGAAGATTGTAGCCACTGCCATGCAGACCACCCGCAGCCGCAAGGAACTGGAACAACAGCTAAAGAAGCAGGGCATTGACGTGGTATTCCGTCAGAATGACAGCGGGCGCATCTATGGCGTTACGTTCATCGACCATGACAGCCGGGTGGTGCTGAACGGTTCACGCTTGGGCAAGGAGTATTCGGCGAACGTGTTCAACGAACGTTTTTCGGGCGAAACCGGAAAGATGCACCAGCCCGAAGTGTCAGCACCGCAGCAAGACCAGCCCACGCATCAGGAACAGCCGGGCTTCACGCCGAAAGCCGACATCGTTCCGGGCGTGGCTTCCGTGTTGGGTGCGTTCGGTGGATTGCTGGGCGGCGGTGCATCAGGCGGTGACGATCCGCAGGACACCGCCCGACAAAAGAGAAAGAAGAAAAAGAAGCGCACAAGGCGCATCGACTAACTTAAAAAAACATTATAATCATGCAACAGGAAGATGATTTGAGAGGGCTTGCAAGGGTCATGGACTTTATGCGGGCTGTCAGTATTCTATTCGTGGGAATAAACGTGTACTGGTTCTGTTACTCCACCCTGAAAGAATGGGGAGTGACGTTTGAGGTGATAGACAAGATACTGTGGAATTTCCAGCGCACCACCGGGCTGTTCTCGTCCGTCCTTTGGACGAAACTTTTTTCGGTGGTGTTCCTCGCCCTGTCGTGCATCGGCACTAAGGGCGTGAAAGAGGAAAAGATAACGTGGGCGAAGATACATTGCAGCCTTGCGGCGGGTGTCGTGTTGTTTTTCCTGAACTGGTGGCTGCTGGAACTTCCGCTGCCACACACGGCGGACACTGTGTTTTATATCGCCACGCTGTCGGCGGGCTATATCTGTATGCTCATGGCGGGTACATGGATGTCCCGGCTGTTGAAGAACAACCTCATGGATGATGTCTTTAATACAGAGAACGAGAGTTTCATGCAGGAAACAAGGCTTATCGAGAACGAGTATTCGGTAAATCTGCCTACCCGGTTCTACTATAAGAAGAAATGGAATAATGGCTGGATAAATGTCGTGAACCCGTTCCGTGCCAGCCTTGTGTTGGGTACGCCGGGTAGTGGCAAATCGTATGCAGTGGTAAACAGTTACATAAAACAGCAAATCGAGAAAGGTTTTGCGCTTTACTGCTATGATTATAAGTTTCCCGACTTATCGGAAATCGCTTATAATCATTTGCTTAACCACTTGGACGGGTATAAGGTAAAGCCTAAATTCTACATTATCAATTTTGACGACCCCCGCAAGAGCCACCGATGCAACCCGATAAACGCCAGTTTCATGTCGGACATTGCGGATGCCTATGAAGCCAGCTACACGATAATGCTTAACCTCAATCGAAGTTGGATAAGCAAGCAGGGCGACTTCTTCGTGGAAAGCCCGATTATTCTACTTGCAGCCATTATTTGGTACTTGCGTATCTATCAGGGCGGGAAGTATTGCACGTTCCCCCATGCTATTGAATTGTTGAACAAGAAATACGCCGATGTATTCACTATTTTGCGCAGTTATCCCGAACTGGAAAACTACCTTTCGCCGTTCGTAGATGCTTGGGAATCAGACGCTCAAGAGCAGTTGCAGGGTCAAATAGCAAGTGCGAAAATCCCGCTTTCAAGGATGATTTCACCCGCTCTTTACTGGGTAATGACAGGTGATGATTTCTCGCTGGACATCAACAACCCGAAAGAGCCTAAAATCTTGGTTGTCGGCAACAATCCCGACCGTCAGAACATCTATTCGGCGGCACTGGGATTATATAACAGTAGAATAGTGAAGCTGATAAACAAGAAAGGTCAGCTTAAAAGTTCGGTGATTATAGACGAGCTGCCAACGATTTATTTTCGAGGGCTTGACAATCTGATTGCAACCGCACGAAGCAACAAGGTTGCTGTTCTGCTGGGCTTTCAGGATTACAGCCAGCTTACCCGTGACTACGGGGACAAGGAAAGCCGTGTGATACAAAATACTGTGGGCAACGTGTTCAGCGGTCAGGTGGTCGGTGAAACGGCAAAAATACTGTCGGAGCGTTTCGGAAAGGTGTTGCAGAAACGGCAGAGCATGACAATCAACCAGCGGGAGAAGTCCACCTCGATAAGCACCCAAATGGACAGCCTGATACCTGCCAGCAAAATATCCAACCTCACGCAAGGTATGTTCGTGGGGGCTGTGGCGGACAACTTCGATGAACGGATAGAGCAGAAGATTTTCCACTGCGAAATCGTGGTGGACAATGAAAAGGTGAAGCGGGAAACCGCCCGTTACGTGAAGCTGCCGCAGATAATCGACTTCACCGACAAGGACGGCAACGACCGGATGCAGGAGGAGATACAAGCCAACTATGACCGCATCCGTCAGGAAGTCCGGCAGATTGTCGAGGACGAGATAACCCGGATTAAGAACGACCCGGAGCTATGCCACTTGATTAAGGAGGAAGAATAGCTGTATATAATAATGTATGGAGTGAAGAACAGCCGATGTAGCTTTACGGTTGTTCTTCATTTTGCTTTTGGGTGCGGTAGGCTTCAAAACGCACTAATATTTCGTGCAGGTTCTTCAATGCTTCCACAGCCTTGCCTATCGGCGGCATCTTGCTTTTGTCGAAAGTCAGTTTCTTCAAATCGGTAGTGTACGCCGTAGCCACTTCGGGCAACGCCATGACCGCTTCGGCATCCTTGAATATCGGTGCATCAGCCAGCGACAAGTGCGAACGGGAGTTTTTGTTTAGTCCGTCCTCTATCGTCACCCGGTACATGGCATCCAAGAAATCTTCCGAATGTAGGTAATCGTTATATTCCTGATTGTGGTAGAGTGCCGACAAGTCGTAAACGTCACGGATATGCTTTGCCAACAGTGCGGCTGCATCCTCATTGTAAGACAGCTTTACCAGCCTTGAAACCTTGTCGCAGATAGTCTTTCGGGGATTGATGCACTGCGTTTCAAAACTTCCCAGCCCGTAGGTGCTTATCAGTTCCTCTTGCCCGATACTTTCAAGAAAGGCGGTCACAATCGGTTTGATAACCTGCTTGTCTGCCGGGTAGAACATCCGTTTTTTGTCCGGCAGGTCACAGGATTTTATCTCTACTTCCAAATGCTCTTTTAGTCCCACACCCTGAAATACATTGTCATACGAGAAATACAGTTTGCGGTAATTACCGCCCGTTTCCGACAAATCTTCCTTGTATATGTCACTGTTAAGTTCGGCTATGTATTTGGAAAGTTTCTTGTTCAATGTCTTTTCAGCCTGCTTGGACGCACCTTTGTCACCCGTGAACACGAACAAGTCCAAATCTTCCGAGAAGCGTTCTATCAGCCCGTAGGCTTTGGAAAGTGAAGTCCCGCCTTTGAAGTAGGTCTTATCCGCATATTCGGACATGGAAATATCCCGCAGTATCTTCGATACCCAGTAATCCTTTTCCACGTGCGACTGCTCGTAGCCGAAATGTTCAGCCGCCAGTGCGATGATTTCCTTGAACGCTTCCTTGTCCGAATGTAAATTCATATTTCTGTCCTATGCCGTTTTATAATCCAAGTTGAACCGTGTCGTGGGAAGAATGGTCTTTGCCATTTCTGTTTGCAATACGGTTTGTCTGATGTCGCCCAATATGTCCGCCACCACCTTTCTGACACGTGGCGGGTAACTTTTCGCCAAAGATACGATTTTTTCCAGTTCCGGCAGGCTGTACCCGTTAAAATATTGGCTTTTGACCCGGTTGTAGATGTCCTGCCCGGTTGTTCCGGGTATGCGCTTCATGTCCTTTATCGCATCGAGCAGCCGCAAGTACGGGACAAGGCTTTCATCCGGGTAGTCCATGCAGTAGGCTTTCACGCACTCTATATCCAAGTTCTTGAAACGGAAACGGCGAACCGGGTTAGGAGTGGCTATCGTTATGGTTGTGGCAACCTGTTCGGTCAGCCCCATTTTGTTATAGATGTAAGCCCCCGTGATATAGCCGTTCAGTTTTTCAGTCAGGTAGCGGAACTGTTCATCCTGATAGACAGGCAGCTTTCCCAGCCCCAGCACTGATTTCTTGGGACGGTAGTACGCCCCCTTTTCAACCCGTACCAGTACCCCTTTGCGGCTCTGTTCGGAAAGTAGCACCGCAACATTGGCGGTCTTTTCCATTTCAAACGACAAATCCCGGAACGTGAATATACGCCCGGTATCTATCCGTTCAATCTGCCCAAGTATCTCTTTCCTGAATGAAGCCATATTTATGTACTTTGTTTCTATACTGCAAAGATAGTATATTATGTAATCACCTGCAAAAACATAACAAATATTTTGCCGAAGATGTTTTCTTTTTGTCGTGTCACCTGATAATAAGAGAATAAAGGAAACACAATCAAAGGCTTGCCAAACGCTTCACAAACGTTCCAAAAATAAGCTGTATTTCAGTATTAATTTTGATATGTAGCTCATTATTAGCCTATTGATAAAATAGCAAACGTTCCATAAACGTTTCACAAACGCTTCACAAATGGCTCGCAAGCATAATGTAAATTTTAATAAGTTGTTGATTATAAGGCATAAGGTTTATGATTAAATGGCTCATAAATGGCTCACCCCAAGAGAGTGATTAACTTCGCTCTCTTTTTATGCCTGTTTCCAATTCTCCAACCGTCAGTTGGAGATTTACTCCACCCGGACAATTTCAGACAACGCAGGACAAATTCGGACAGCCGTTGCCGCCCGTCCAAATATAGCATATTTAGTCGCTACCTTTGGGCGGGACTATTCCCGTAACCGCTAAAATTTCAATTATTTATGGCAAACAGAATGACCCCGCCCGCAGAGGGGCAGGAAAAAGACGTGCTGCTGGTCTTGGATAAACAGCAGGGCAAGGTGAGTGCCGTTAAAGGTATTGACAAGGAGGGCAATTTGCAGACCGTGCCGCCGACACAGGGCGGCGAGTTCATGCAGGTGGACAAGAACAGCGATGTGTTCAGCAACTTCATTTCCAATTTCTTCCGCAAGTATCAGGACACTTCCGGGCTGGAACTGTTCAGCGTCAAGGCTTCCGAAGCGGAGCGGGACGCAAAGGCAATCGAGGACAACCACCGCAACCCTACACCGGAGGGTGACAAGCGGGCTGAAATGCTTCGAGTTCCGAAGCCCGACTTCCACGAGTTCAAGCAGGGCTACCGCTTCGACCCGTCAAAAATCGACTGGGAGAACCTGAAAAAAGTCGGCATCACCGCCGACACACTGAAAAACACGAAGGACTTCGACCGGGTGATGCGTGGCTACAAGTCCCGCAACACCTACACCGTTTCGGGAACGGTGGGCGGCTTCTACCTCAAACCTACCGATGTCAAGCTCTCTTTCTATCAGGCAAAGGACGGCACGGTAGTACCCAAGCTGCACGGCGTGCAGCAGGACGAGAAACTGCTGCAACGCCCGTTCCATGAACACGAGTTCACCAAGCAGGAACAGGGCAACTTGCAAGGCACTGGCAACTTGGGCGGCATCGCTGAAATCAAAGACCCGAAAAGCGGCGAGCAAATCCCCGTGTTCGTCAGCCGGGACAGGTACACGCACGAACTGGAGTATATGCGGGCTGACAAGTGGAAATGCCCCGATACAATCTGTAACGTGCAAGTCAGCCCGGAACAGAAAGCCGCCTTTGAAGCCGGGCAAGCGGTGAAAATGGAAAACCTGCAATTCAGGGACGGCACGAAGCGCAGTGCCTATTTGCAGGTCAGTGCGGTGGAGCGTGGCTTGGAGTTCCTGCCCCGTGCCGCCGTCCAGTTCTTGCAGCAGTGGCAGCAGCCCGCAGAGCAGCAGGTCGCCGGGCTAAAGGACGGCAAGGGCGTTGAGTTCAACGGTCATGTACAGCCCGGCGCACAGGGCAAATCCCCCGACAAGGTGCAGCCGAAAGACGTTACCCCCGCCGCCGAGAGCCGGACGCAGGTAGCGGTCAATTCGGAGGGCAAGACCAACGAAGCCACCAAGCGGGGCAAAGAGCCGCTGAAACAGGGTCAGGACAAGCCCACCGCCAAGCAGAAAGAGAAGCAGGAGAAAGCGCAGGACAAGAGCCTGAAAGCTGACAAGCCCAAGAAGTCCAGAGGAATGAAAATGTAATATCCACCATTAAAAAGTAAAGAATTATGATTGCATTGATAGCAGAGAAGCCCAGCGTGGCAAAGGACATCGCCCGCATCATCGGTGCGACCGGGCGTAATGACGGTTATCTTTCCGGCAACGGGTATATGGTGACATGGGCGTTCGGCCACTTAATCCAGCTTGCCATGCCGGAAGCCTACGGCGTGGCGAACTTCCGCAGGGAGAGCCTGCCCATACTGCCGCCCGATTTCCAGCTAATCCCCCGTCAGGTGAAAGCGGAGAAAGGCTACAAGGCAGACCCCGGCGTGCTGAAACAGTTGAAAGTGATAAAGGAAGTGTTCGACCAGTGCGACCGGATTATTGTCGCCACCGATGCCGGGCGTGAGGGTGAGTTAATCTTCCGCTATATCTTCCATTACCTGAACTGCCGGAAACCATTTGTGCGCCTGTGGATAAGTAGCCTTACCGACAAGGCAATCCGTGAGGGGCTGGATAACTTGCAGCCGGGAGAGCGTTACGATAACCTCTACCTCTCTGCCAAGTCCCGCAGCGAAGCGGACTGGCTGATAGGGATAAACGCCACCCAAGCGTTGAGCGTTGCCGCCGGGCAGGGGGTGTTCTCGCTGGGCAGGGTGCAGACACCCACGCTCGTGATGATATGCAGCCGCTATTTGGAGAACAAGAATTTCGTACCCGCCAAGTTTTGGCAACTCAAAGCGGCGACCGCCAGCGGGGGAATAAATTTTACCGCCCAATCGACCGCCAAGTGGGAACAGCAGCCCGAAGCCATAGCCGCCCTGCAACGGGTAAAGGATGCCGGGCAACTTGTGGTTAAATCCGTTGAGAGGAAAGAAGCCTGCCAAGAACCGCCGCTTTTGTACGACCTTACCACGCTGCAAAAGGAAGCGAACACGAAGCTGAACTTCTCGGCTGACAAGACGCTTTCCATAGCGCAAAGCCTGTATGAAAAGAAAGTGATGTCCTACCCAAGAACCGGAAGCCGCTATATTCCGGAGGACGTTTTCGATGAAATGCCGGAACGTGTCGCCCTGCTGGGGCAATACCCCCGCTTTGCCGGGTATGCCGCCGGGCTGGACGGCACACCCCTGAACCGCCGCAGCGTGAATGACGGCAAAGTGACCGACCACCACGCCTTAATCATTACCGAGAACCTGCCCGGCGAACTTTCCAAAGACGAGCGGGCGGTTTACGAGCTGGTAGCCGGGCGTATGCTGGAAGCCTTTTCGGGCAAGTGCGTGAAAGACGTTACCACCGCCTTGCTGTCAGGGGGAGATACCGACTTCACGGTGAAAGGGTCTGTGATGAAAGTAACCGGGTGGCGTGCCGTGTTCGGCGAGCAGGAAACGGGCGGGGATGAAGAAGCCGCCAGCCTGCCGCCACTCCAAGAGGGAGAATATTTGCCACTCTCCGGCGTGGATCTGCTCGAAAAGCAGACCAAGCCGAAACCGCTGCACACGGAAAGCAGCCTGTTGGCGGCAATGGAGAACGCAGGCAGGGAACTGGAAGATGCCGAACTGAAAGCCAGCCTGAAAGATGCCGGGATAGGCACGCCCGCCACCCGTGCGGCGATTATCGAAACGCTGTTCGCCCGCCAGTACATCGTGCGTGAGAAGAAGAACCTTGTGCCTACCGACAAGGGGCTTGCCGTTTACAAGATAGTTAAGGACAAGAAGATTGCCGATGTCGAAATGACGGGCATGTGGGAAACCGCCCTTGCCAAGATAGAAGCGGGAAGCATGGATGCCGACACGTTCCGGAAGGGCATCGAGGTGTACGCAACGCAAATCACCGCAGAACTGCTATCGGTGCAGCTATCTGTTGCTACTGGTGAAACCTGCCCCTGCCCGAAATGCGGCAGCGGGCGCATCCTGTTCTACCCGAAAGTGGCGAAGTGTTCCAACGTGGACTGCACGCTTACCATATTCCGCAACAAGTGCGACAAGCAGCTTTCCGACAAGCAGATTGTCGAGCTGGTGACGAAACGCAAGACCGGGTTAATCAAGGGCTTCAAGGGCAAGAACGGCAAGGCTTTCGATGCTTCGCTGGTACTGGACGAGCAGTTCAATGTCGGTTTTTCATTCCCCGAAAAGAAAGCGAAACCGAAGAAATAGCCTATCTTTGCCGCTGAAATTTCATTGTGATAGGTTTTACAGCTTATAATAATTGAAATTTTAGTGGTTGCGCCCGGAGGGAAACCGGGCGCATTTTTTATATGTTCCCGCCAAACAAGTAGGTCGAACAGACCACCCCGTTATCCAGCACCCTGCTTTCCGAGAGCTTCCACAGCGAGCCGGATGTTTCCCCGACAAAACCGATGCCTTTGCCCGCCATGACTGGGACGGTGTAGATTGTCAGGCTGTCCAGCAGTCCGGCTTTAATCAATGAAGTAAGCAGCTTGCCGCCACCCACCACCAGCATGTCGGTTTCCTGTTTCAGTTCATAGACCCTTTGCAGCGGTTCTTCGGTC
>NZ_QTMW01000065.1:15046-23213 GCF_003604005.1 Bacteroides sp. OF03-11BH
GCTGAAATTTCATTGTGATAGGTTTTACAGCTTATAATAATTGAAATTTTAGTGGTTGCGCCCGGAGGGAAACCGGGCGCATTTTTTATATGTTCCCGCCAAACAAGTAGGTCGAACAGACCACCCCGTTATCCAGCACCCTGCTTTCCGAGAGCTTCCACAGCGAGCCGGATGTTTCCCCGACAAAACCGATGCCTTTGCCCGCCATGACTGGGACGGTGTAGATTGTCAGGCTGTCCAGCAGTCCGGCTTTAATCAATGAAGTAAGCAGCTTGCCGCCACCCACCACCAGCATGTCGGTTTCCTGTTTCAGTTCATAGACCCTTTGCAGCGGTTCTTCGGTCAGGAACTCCACCCCGCAGTCCGGTGTAACGTTGGTGTCGTAGTGTGACACCACAAAAGACCGTTTGCTTTTGTGCGGCCACCCGCCCCAGTGTTCAAAGATGTAGTTGTAGGTGTTCGCCCCCATAAGCAGGCAGCTTGCGGCGGCGTGTTCCCTTGCCACCAGTTCCTTGACCTCACGGGGCATCCAGTCCAGTTCATAGTCCGGCGTGGCGGTATGCCCGTCCAGCGATACGGCGATGTGCGCTTTGATTTGTTCCATATTATCAGGTATTAAAGTGATATAAATCCCTACTGTCTTGGCACGTTAGCCGCCACTCCAAAAAAGAAAGCGTGGCATGACGCTGTTTCGATGCGAGGTACTGGCATACCCAAATGTGGAAACAGTGCAGCCACGCTATGACAAACGCATAGCATATCCTGCGCTGAATATCCCCACATTTTGAAAAGTGCCAGTTTTCGCATCGGGACGTTCGGCGAACGTATATGTTATATATAAAGGCAATATTCCGGCAACCGCCGTCCAACTGCCGTTACTTTTCCGTGTAACTTCTGCAAAGTTAAGCAAATACCCTGAAAAATCACGTGCAAACAGAAAAAATCCTGCCGTGTTATCACAACAGGGCAGGACACAAGCACCTAAAAATACACAAGTTCAGCCCATACGCCTACGGGCAGCTTGCGTTCCTTTGAAGATTATATGAACCGATGACAAAACAGCTTTGGTTCGCCGTGTCTTTGGTGATGATGTCCCTTTCCCGCATGAAGCGGATATAGCTCTTTGCGGTGCGCTCCTTGATGTCCAATACCTGCTGCAACTGCTCGCAAAGGTCTATGTAGGTGATGCGTGTCTGCCGCCCGAAGATGTCACGTGCGACATTCACCAGTTCCCTTTCCTTGCGCTTCTCCTTTTCCTCACGTGGTTTCTCGCCCTTGTACACGTGCATCCCGGCTTCCTTGTCCCAAGCAAAGAGCATCAGCGGCACGTCCAGCGGGCTTCCGTCCCTTACTTTCAGGGCTTTTACCACCGACTGGGTAGGTTCTTCGTCTTTCTCAATGGACAGGATAGTAGCCGCCTTGCGCTGCAACTCGCTGCCCAAATGTCCCCGCAGTTTCAATCCGTTGGGGACGAAGTGCAGCACGCACAGAATACACGTGTTGTAGATACCCGCCAGCCGATAAAGTTCATCTATCACCGCCACGCTTTCCGCTTCATCGTTGGCACTCTTAACAAGGTCTGCGATGCCGTCAATGACGACCAACTGGATGCCGCCGTATTGGTAGTAGAACTTGTCCATGCTTTGTACAATGGCGTTCAGGCGTTCTTTGCGTGACATACCGGTAAGACAAAACGCTTTCAGTTCATCGGGTTTGTCCGGCTGTTTGGCACGTGCCAGCAGGTTGCTTACATTCTTGAACAGTTGCACTTCCGACTGTTCGGTGTCGTAGAGCAAGACCGCCTTGTGTTTGCCGTTGGCGGTTATCTGTATGCCCAGCGTATCTACTTCCGCACCAGCCGGGCAGATGCAGCCCGCCACGATTGCGGCTACGTAATTGCTCTTTCCCGTTCCCTCGCCCCCGGTGATGCCGAACAGGTTGCCTTGCGTTCCTAACGGAACGTCACCCGCCGAAATAATCTCTTGCGCTTTGGCGGGCGGGTTGTTGAAATCTATCTCGCACGATTTAAGCATAATCAATGTATCGCTATACAGGTTGTCTAAAAATTCGATAAACAGTTTCAGGAAATCTTCACGGGTGTTCCCGGCTTTGAAGTAGTCGGATATGTCCTTTTCCTCTTTCGTTCCCGGAAGCGGCAGCAGCAGGCGTTTCACGCCAAATTCTTCCAGTAGTTTTTCCTGCTTGCATGAACTTTCCCTGCCCGTCTTGTCCATGTCAAAGAGCAGGACGATGTGCTTGAAGCGGAACGTCAGCCGATAGACCAGCGTGGGCGGTATCGTCACCGTTTCGCTGTTGAAGCAGATAGCGTGAAAACCGTGCGCCGCCAGCGAAAGCACGTCTTTCTCGCCGCCCGTGATGAATAGCGTGTCGCCTTTGGCTGGCAGTTGTTCCAGCCCGAAACAATAGTTCTCGCCGAAGCTGCCACCGTAGAGGAAGCGGGGCGTGGAGAACGGGCGGTACAGCTTGATGTGCTGTTTGCCCTTGTAGCCGTACATGGGTTCTGCCACCGATGAAGTGTAGGTGTACGGTTTGCCCTCTGCCGTTTCGCTGTTGTATTCCCGGAGCGAGCAGACCTTGTAACGTTCCAGCAGTTCGGGCGTGATGCCGTACTGTTGCCAGTACACCAGTTCGGCAAGCGGGAACTTCTGTTCCCGGAACTGGTAGGGCTTGACGGGCTTTTCGGGCGTTTCTTCGGGTTTGTCCGGCACTGCCCGGCGGACGGTTGCCGGGGGAACGGAAACCGGAATGCCGGAAGCCAGCCCCAAGCCCAAATCCCGGTCGATGATTTCCAGTATCTCCACGAAGTCAGCCGCCCGGTTGCAGTCCAGCCCCTTTAACTGCCCCACGAGGAAGAAACAGTCGCCGCTGTAACTGTCGTTGCCGAAGTCCTTCATCTTGTAGATACCGCCCCGGCGGTCGAAATAGATGTTGCAGGAAGCCTTGCTGTCCTCGTACAACGGGTTAAGGAAGTTGCGACCTATGCGCCAGTTTCCGGGCAGGTAGTGTTTGAACACCGCCAGCCCGTTACTTGTTCTTTCTAAGATTTCCTCTTTCCTTAGCATACAACTGGTGGTTGGTTATCAGGTTGTCGATGTTCTCCTTGTTGCTCCTTATCAGGCGTTCTTCCAGCATCCGGCGTATCTCGCTGACCTTGTAGAAATAGCGTCCCCTGATGTTGGAATAGGCGATAGTTCCCGACACCCGCAGGCGTTGCAGGGTCTTTTCGCTTATTTTCAGGAACGTGCAGACCTCGTAGCTGTCCACCCACATGTCTTCCTCGCTTTGCCTTGCCGTTTCCATGTGGTTGAAGATGTAGTCGGCAATGGCGGTAATCTTGTTGTCCAGTTCCTTGTAGGCTTTGGACTCGAATGTTATTATTTCCATAACGGTAACTGATTGATTTGCCGCAAAGTTCGGGTGTCCTGAAAAATAAAACGCCACAGATGTACCCACCTGTGGCGAAATAAATTTTGTTAAAGCACGGTTGCCTAATCCTGCTCCCTCATGCGCATCAGCAACCTGTCTTTCAGGGTGGAGAGGAAGCCCGTTCGGTCTTTGGTCTTGGCTTTTAGTTCCATGTAGGTGTGGTAGAAGTCGCCGAGGTCGATGTCGAACACGTATTCAAAGTAGGCTACAATCTCCTTAATATCAACCGTCCCCTTGTTCAGACAGCCGCAGGCGTCCAGTGCGTAGATAAGTTCCACCAACGCCCTTTTCGTCCCCGTCCAGCGCAACACCTTTCCCATGAAGCCGTTCTTCACCCGCTTGCGTTGTTCCCGGCGTTCCAGCTCGTGCAGACGGTTGGTGAGGTATATTTCCAGCAGTTCGTTGGCTAAAATCTTGGCTACCTTGAAATCGTGACTGGTGCTGAACTGTGGGTCTGTTTCGTAATAGAAACTGTCCACGATGATTTGTATGTCAGGCTTCCCACGCATGAAATACTGCCTGTCCAAGTAGGTGGCTTTCGTTCGGTGGTACTGGTAGAACGCCAAGTTCCGCTGGAACGACTTTGAAATCCGGTCGGTTTCCGACAGCAGGTAGTCCCTTTGCACTTCCTCGCTGCCGCTGGGGAAGCGCACCTCTATCTTGTAAACGGTGTTGTAATAGATGATTTTGCTCGCTAAAAGCGGTTTCAGTTCCTTGAAGAAGTGTATTTCCTCTTCCGTGCTGGCGAACGGGTAGGAGATTATAAAGTTTTTGAGTTCGCCCAGTATCTCTTGCAGGTAGTCCACGCACAGGCGGCAGAGCGTCAGCGTGTCCGCTGCGGTGTCCTCGTATTCCTGTATCTGCCATTCCACTTTTTGAAGCAGTCCGGCGAAGTATGTTTCCAACGGTATCTTATGTTCCATAACCTTGTGCTTATCTTTTATGAAGCACAAAGTTACGGGCATAAAAAATCTGTTTTATTCTTGATTTTTCACATTACGTTCTTGTAACTGTGCATTTTCTTGTTTCCTGCGCTTTTCTGCGTATCTCGCCCGGTGTATCCAGCAAGTAAGCCTTGCAGAAGTCGTTCAGGTTCGATGTCGATGCGAACCCGGTGGTGAACGCCACTTCCGTAAGCGTGAGGTTGGTGTTCTTCAGGTAGTGTTCCACGTCCTTTGCACGCTCCTTTATCACCCATTCCTTAGCCGTGTACCCGGTCATTTTCTTTACCTTCCGTCGGAACGAGCCGTATTCCATGCCGCATTTCTCCGCCAGTTGCTCGGCATCATAGACCATGTAGCCTTTCAGACGCACCATTTCGGTGAATGTCTGCCTGCCCAGCTCCGGCAGCATCCGTTCGGCGTGGCGCAGTTCCTTTTCCGTCACCAGCAGGCGGTTGTCCCTTACCGGGTTTCTCCGTAGCAGGTGGAAAGCGTGGCATACCGTGTTGTACACGTTGCAGAGGTACTGCCGTCCCGGTCGCATCCAGTGGAGCGCATCGCAGTAGGCGGTCAGTTCGGGTATCTCGTCCCGCTTGCGGTGCTGTTCCGCCAGTTCGTCCAGTATGGCGTAATGGGTGGTGGACATACCCAGCAGGATAATGATTGCCTTGTAGTCCTTGTATGCCGCCAGTGTCGGCGTTTCCGGCAGGCTTTTGAGCGTGTCGCACACGTGGGCGCACAGCCGCCCGTCCTTGCTGAACGGTTCAAGTTCCAAGTAGTTGTCCATTTTCCGGCTGTTGTGCAGCAGCCATGTTACCTTTTCGTCCAGTTCCTTGCAGGATGCTTCCAACTCCGCTTCGGGAGCGGGAAGCAATAATGATGTAATCCGTTGTTCCATATCTGAATAAATTGATTTGTTTCCTGTACGTTACCCGGTAGCCCATAGCCAAAACTTTTGGATTAGCCGCCAAACCACATGATAAAGGAACATGGCGGCAAGCATAAGGAATGTATGGTGGGGAAAACTTGCGATAATCCGATGCGGTTGTGGCAAGTTTCTTAACACCATTTGCAAATAATCCATCCCAACTTAGCTAATAACCATAGCTCAAATCCACATAATACAATAGGAAGTAATAGTAGCAAAGTTATCGTAATCTTATTTTTGGACGAATGACGATAACGGTTTGCTAATGCAGATGTTCTATCTTTTCGATACCTGACAAGGCAAAACAAGACAGGAAAAAGAAACATTCCCATGCAGCATAGCAAATACCATGTATGTGGCAAGTTTCTGTCAAATAGCGGAATACACGGGATTTCTATTATAAACCACCAATATAAGGATAGCATGAGTACCCCTGAACACCGGGACCTCATTTTATGACCTTGCTCACCTTTGAAGTACAGATAGTCAAAAAAATAATACCTGTAATTCGTCCGGTTGGCACGTTGCTTCACTCGTTCAAAATAGTTATCTGTCTTTTTTATTCCTTTACTCATATATATTCGATGAATTATGTTCTCCAAAATGCAAAATAAAGCAGGGTAACACCTACCACAACCCCGAAAAAGATACAACCTGTAATAATGAAAGCCCAATCGGGGTAATGGAAATCAAGTTCTTCATAAGGAATGGCAGTTTTCTTTATACATCTGTTCCATATCCATATCAGAACTTTTCCAAATCTATTTACTGTGATAAGGTTACTCATATTGATTAATGGTTTGGTGAGGAACAGCGTTAAGCTGTTATCTCGACCTTGTTAATAATAGAGTTTATTATAGTAAACATCAAAGTTGGTTGTTTGACTTATAAATAATCAACACTCCATTTATCCTCACTTAAGAATTTCCTTTTTTTACTATCTATCAAATACTTATTATTTTTTTTGACGACAATATACTGTAGATATTCGTCATCAGTTCGTGTTGTCACAAAAAATTTATTTTTCCTGCTTTCTTGTATATCTATTATTTTTTCCTTATTTGGATCATAGTCATAACTTCCTTCAAGTCCCCATGACAAAGCATTCGGGCGGCTCATTTTTCGTTCCTTGTCTGTACAATATTTACTAATGATAGAAGCAACCATTTGCTTTATCTTATGCTCTGTTTCGTCCAATTCTAACTGGTCTTCGTCAAACTCGTTACAATACTTCTCCCATTCATTCATTTCTGAAATAAAATTTATAACAAGTTCTTCAAGTATTTTTTTCGTAATATCGTCCATACTTTAATTATCTTTATTATTAATGGTTTGACAAGGAGCTGCGTTTAGCAGCTAACTTGGCTTGTTATCAGTGATTTATTTTGCGATACCTGCACATGTAAATTTTAATCCTGTGATTGAATTTTGCTTCACAAAATCTACAAATTCATCTGTGCAATAATAATTGTTATTAAACAGACTATCCCGAAATATGATATATGAACCGATATTTCCTTTATTGAAAATACCATTATTATCCCTCATCATCTTCAAGATTTCTTCATTGCTCTTGGACTCTATATTTAAGGCATCGACTGTATTCAATACATTTATAAAATAATAACCTGAAGCGTTCCCGTCCACATTGACAGGTAAAACTTCTATTTGCCCTTTCAGCTTTTCAGAGAGTAATAAGGAAGTTCTTTTATTTACTATCAGACAACCGGAAAAATAACAAGATGCATCAAACTCCTCACTTCGTTTGTCTTTCTTTTTCCTTTTATCTCTAAACAGTTCCAGACTAAGCCCTTTCCACTCATTAATAAGTGATTGACCATTATAATCCCAAACGCCTTTATTTGACTCATCATCTTCCTTGAATACAAAGAACTTGTAATTATCAAAGTCTTGTCCAATTTCATATATATTCATAATGTTACACTATTTAATTACTGATAATGTTTAGAGGATAGCCGACCGTTTAGGGCGGTTCATCCTCATGTTCGAGACAATTTTTATTTCCTTTATTACATACTATATAGAACTTCAATTTTTGACTGCTGTTTCCGGCAGAAAGAGGTGTGAAGTTCATGCCCGCACCCCGTTCGTTTCATTACTGCTCTTATCCGTATTTCATTCATTTTTCAGTTCTCCTTTCTTTCTTTTCATGGGATTTCACTGTTCTTGTTCACGGCAGGACATAGCTATCCCATGTTGCTGTCATGCCGCTTTTTTCCGGTGTATGTCGCAATGCTCCAGTATTACCGTGTATGTCATGCCGCCACCCGTTACCGTGGTATGGCTGTAAACTCTCGTCCGTCCGCAACGTTCGCAGAAGTACGGGTTTTCATATCCGCTTTCTGCCTGTTGCAACTCAGCTTCCTCTATCTCGCTTTCATCCCGTCCGAAGTATTCTTCCGGCAGGCTGCCTTTATTGGAATAGAAGCCGTAGTACCTCACGATGCGGAAATAGCGCAGTGGAACGTGTTGCAGCAGCCGGGGGAAGAACTCCCGGTAATGCAGCGTCAGTTCCTTTTCAACCGGGTTCCTCCTGTCGGGTGAGTTTTTGTAATCACGGTAACGGAATGAAATGTTTTCGCCGTCCATTGCCGTAATCTTGTACTCGCTCAGACACGCCCGTTTGGAATACCTGCCCACATATTGTATCACCTGTTCCGGCATCTGTATGGGCTGCTCCAAATGTACAATCCAGTCCTTTTTGTTCACCACCTTTTTGATGAAGCCCATAAACTCCATGCGGTCGTGGAAATCATGCTCCAACCTGCCCGCATCGAACAACCCTATCAGGGCGTGTTCAAACTTGTAGCGGAATACCTTACAGATAGAG
>NZ_QTMW01000066.1:0-22334 GCF_003604005.1 Bacteroides sp. OF03-11BH
GGTTCTTCGTCAAATTTGGTGGTAATCTCTTTTTTATTTCAACTGTCTTCTTCTTTCTTAATCCTATTAAAAGTTGTAGATATGTTTGCTTTTTAGTAACTTTAAAGACACCACATCATTAAGAGTTACAATGCAACAAGTCATATCTACAACGTACAAATATACATCAAAAAAAGAAAATGCTCCTACAAATAGGGGATTATTCCATGATTTCAGATTCAGTCTTGGCTACGATAATCTGCAACAAGATGGTATCTCTGAAGCTGTTGGCTCATTGACGGTCTTTCTACATACGGCTGGCAAAGGGGCTTCCTGTCCTTATTGCGGACATTTCAGTCACCGATTGCACAGTTACTACTCCCGTCATATTGAGGATCTTGAAGTTTACGGTCATACTTTGGAGTTAGTCATCAAGGTTGGCAAATATTATTGTGACAATGTTTCTTGTCCACAAAAAATATTCTGCGAACCGTTGTCTTTTCTGGCTCGTCGGTATGGTAGACGGAGCTATCTTGTTGAGGAACGCATCAGATCGATAAGTTTGGAACTTACTTCCCGAAAGGCCTCTTCTCTTTTGCAACTGTTCCATATAACAGCCAGTAGTTCTTCCTGCTTACGCATCCTACAACAGTGCGGACAACACAATCCTATGCATAATAAAAGTATTTATGTAGGTATTGATGATTTTGCCTATAAAAAAGGTAAGGATTATATGAGTGTGGTCGTAGACCAGATGACACACATACCTATTGCTTTGTTAGAGGATAGAAACGGAGAAGCACTTGATAACTGGCTCATCCGGAATCCTCAAATACAATATATAACGAGAGACCGTGGAAGATGTTTCACAGAGGCTATAAACAGAATAATTCCTGGTGTTACACAAATCTGCGACCGATTCCATCTAATCAAGAATATGACGGACACGATGATACCGGAAATAGAGAAAATAATCCGTCAGACCAAGAAAAAGCTCAAATACGAATATCCTGACAGAGACACGGCTTCTTCGTTAATTCTTCAGGACATATTTAACATGGGAGATGTCCGACACAGAGAAAAATTGAAGATATACAGGGAAAGCTTGAACTTAAAAATGCAGGGGATGACCATTGAGCAGACAGCCACACATTTGGGTAAGAAAAGTCGCTACATTTATAAGATTATTCACAACAGAAGAATAGGGGCATACTTGAATGAGCAACAGAAGACAGCTCTTAAATATGTATCCGAACTGGCTACAATCATTAGTGCGGGCTGTATTACTCGAAAAATATTGGCACAAAAAATGGGGAGTAAAATCAGTGGCGCACTTATTGGAAGGATAACATCCAGCTTGCGAAAAAGGTATCAACAAAAGAGGAAGGAAGTCAAGGAGCATAATGAGAGCATTGAAAACAGAAGTAAAATACAGAGAGTTTCACAGAATCAGATACGCAAATACATTCTAAAGGGAGAATCGGATAATCCTAAACTAGCGGAACTGTATAAGTCCTCACCGCAGATTAAAGAACTTTTAAGCGTGTGTCAGAATTTCAGAGATATGATTAATGGGAACACTTATGATAAGGATATTAGAAAGTGGATTGAAAAAGCGAAGGCAACACGGAATATGGCACTGACGAACTTTGCATATGGTATTGAAAAAGACTGGGAGGCAGTACAGGCAGCTATTGATATCCCCTTCAGTAACGGATTACTGGAGGGGACAGTGAATAAAATTAAAGCGGTAAAAAGACAGATGTACAATAGGGCAGGAATTAAACTACTGAGAGCGAAGATTATTTATTCACAATAGAAGAAGTACCACCAAATTTGACGAAGAACCGTTTTTTCAACTTTATAGAGGAGGATTACGCATCAAAATTAGGGTCACAAGCGTAAGTCATAAACCAAATTCACCTCTGTGTCCTCCGTGTCCTCTGTGGTAAAAACCGTGCAATAATGTGCCAATATGCTAATTGTTTACGTTGTGTCCCACATGGTAATTGGTACGCTGATAATTATTCACCATTGAAACCTTTTGCGCAGCCTTTTTATCCAACTGTTGCTACGTATAACATTATTATTCTGTCCAATCGCTTTTTTCAAATCCCGGATTCGTTCGTTTTGTCTCTTCATTGCTGCCTGTATTTCGTTTATCAACGTATTTATTTCCTTCTGCAGCTGAATTTCCTTTTCTTTCAATTGAATAATGTGGGCGTATTTCTCGCAGACCATCGTTTTGTCTATGCACAGTTGTTCCAGCGTATCAATATATTCTGCTGTAATGCCGGCTTTACTTCGGCGAAAGAGTTCCAGAATACATTCTTCGTCAACATTCGGAACATTGTCTATGTATAACATAGGGAATTGTCCCATTTCCACCCAAAGCAGGATCGCTTCTTTTTCGATGTGATACTTAATCACTGCTTTTTCTACACTAATCCATTTTGGCATATTGCTTTTGTTTTAATGTGTTATAAAAAAAAGAGTAAATAACGTATTGTCCGGAGAGGTGCAACGAACACCCACGATTTTTATGATTTCGGTCGGCTGGGGAATTGGTTGGGGTATAAGGATTGTTGAAACCGACCGGATACAATAAAAGCGTGAGTGCTGTTGTACCATTATCTAAACTTGAGGCTTAGCAACACCCTTGTAGAAGACAATGATAACAACAGACACCCACGCCAAACGTTTATATATAACACATCTCTAATCGATATGTTGATATACGACCATCTACGTGGAGTATCTGTTGTATCATCTCTCTCTACAAAGAACTGCTAATTTTCAAGTTTGAGAGACAATACGTTATTTACTCCATTAAGGAATAAAAAACCGCTTTTGCCTGTTTCATCACGCTGATGGGCAGAAAGCGTATGACAAAGATATATGTTTTTTTCGGAATAGGATGGAAAAGAGGAAATAAATGCAGGAAATATGGTATGAGAATAGAGAGTATGGTATAAAGATGGTAAATATGCTATACGGGTGGCAAATATAATGTGATGATAAAAAGGAGGGAGCCAAAAGTAAAACCATCTATTAGATTGATATTATTTAGGCACGGATTACACGAGTTTCACGGTTTTAGTCTAATGGAACCGTGAAATCCGTGTAATCCGTGCTTAAATGAAAGCCATAAAAGTCTTTTGACCTCGCATTGTCTTTCCGTGTAATTCTTTTTTTAGCTGCGATTTCTTTTAGGCTTTCCGGAGAAGATAGTCAGTTCAAGAATTGCAAAGATGATTTCCGTTGTGGTATATCCGGTAAATGTATATTCCAAATTTTCATTTTCGGAGAAGTATTTGAGATAAACGGTTGGAGTGCCATTGTGGAAGTCGAGAAAAAGATAAGAAGTATAATCATAGATGCCAAGATCGGCAAACTCGTTCAGAATCGCTGTGTTGAAAATCGTGCATTGGCCTGTCTTTGATTCATTTCCGGACATTTCGAATCTGCGATGTTCTTTTGCGAGATCGTCTTTATTCACATGTCTGAATTGTTCTTGCAGTTCTTTACTGAAAGAAAGGCGTTGTCTGATGAAATTAAAAACTTCTTCCTTTGTCATTTGTTTTAAATCGGTTATTTCCATTTTTTATTAATTAGTCGGGTAAAGGTACTTTCTTTATTTGGTAATAAATCGGATTTAGTCATATTTCTTTTATTTATTTTTCGGCTTATAACCCTAAAAGAATCTGAATTTATGGATTTATTTAGGGTTATAACCCTAAAAACTTTCAGAAAATAGTATATCTTTGTGCTTATAACCCTAAAAACTTTTGAATATGATTAATCGTGAACAGTATATGGAACAAATTGTTCCTTTTATAGATAAGCCGTTTGTAAAAGTGATAACGGGTATTCGTCGCAGTGGAAAGTCGGTAGTGCTGCGTCTGATTCGTGACGAACTGTTGAGGAGAGGAGTTCGTGAAGAACGTATCATCTATCTGAATTTTGAAAGTTTTCAGTGGATAGATCTGAAAGAGGCGAAGGCTTTGTATGCTTATATTCGGGGACAGGCGGGAGATGCGGGTAAATATTATATTCTCTTGGATGAAATTCAGGAAGTGGACGGTTGGGAAAAAGTGGTCAACTCACTTCTGGTAGATTTGGATACGGATATTTATGTGACCGGCTCCAACTCACGTATGTTATCGTCCGAACTGGCAACTTATTTAACGGGACGGTATGTCGCTTTCCATGTCATGACCTTGTCTTTTAGAGAATATCTGACTTTCCATGACTTGCAGGCCAATGATCCGACGCTCAACCGGAAGGAGGAATTTCAGAAATATCTCCGTATGGGAGGATTTCCGGCCATACATACTGCCGATTATGGATATGAGGCTATCTATAAAATTGTCTACGACATCTATTCTTCTGTCATTCTTCGTGACACGGTGCAGCGTCACAATATCCGGAATGTGGAATTGCTCGAACGGGTAGTGAAGTTTGTTTTTGATAATATAGGCAATAAGCTGAACGCTAAAAATATAGCTGATTACTTCAAAAGTCAGCAACGGAAGGTGGATATGAATACCATCTATAATTATCTGAATGCATTGGAAAGTGCTTTTATCATTCAACGTATTCCCCGGTATGATATTAAAGGAAAGGAAATTCTGCAGACGAATGAAAAGTATTTTGTAAGTGACCTTTCTTTGATTTATTCCGTGATGGGCTATCGTGACCGGTTGATTGCAGGTATGTTGGAGAATCTGGTCTGTCTGGAGTTGAAAAGAAGGGGTTATGAAGTGTATGTAGGCAAACAGGATGATAAAGAAGTGGATTTTGTAGCCATCCGTCGGGAAGAAAAGATTTATGTGCAAGTAACGTATCAGTTAGCTTCACAGGCCACTGTTGAGAGGGAGTTTGCTCCTTTGCTCGCCATTAACGACCATTATCCTAAATATGTAGTTAGCATGGACAACTTGTGGCAGGATAATGTGGAAGGTGTCAGGCATCGTCATATAGCCGATTTCTTGTTGGATGATGCTTGACGCTAAGGAATATAGAAAACGAAAAAAGAGGAAATTCTCTGCGAGAATCTCCTCTTTTTTCATCTTTCACGAAAGATCGAATTATTTCTTCTTACGGTCACCGTAACGGCTCATGAACTTGTCAACACGACCTGCAGTATCTACCAATGTAGATTTACCTGTATAGAACGGGTGAGAAGTGTTTGAGATTTCAATCTTCAGCAACGGATAAGTTTCACCTTCGAATTCGATGGTTTCTTTAGTTGCTACAGTTGATCTAGACAAAAACATGTCACCATTTGACATATCTTTAAATACTACCGGACGGTATGATTCTGGATGAAGGCCTTTTTTCATTTCAGTATCTGTTTTTTTAATTTATATTCTGTTACTATTTTGGTAAGAAATAGTGTAATGGTCATTTTCAGAGCGCAAAGATAATGCTTTTCTGTGAAATAGAAAAAGGTTTTCTAAAATTTCTGATTTCTAATTTATGATTTCTGATTTGCTATGCAGATTTTGATGATTAAATGAATGAAAAATGAGGTATAAATAAGGTATAAATAAGGAGATATAAATCCGAAGGCATCAATCAGAATTCAGAAATCATAAATCCCAAAGTTTGCAAGGTGGACATTACAATCTAATGTCACACTCGTATTCCTGCTAAATTTTGCAGTCTGATTTAAACCTTTTTCTACTATATTTTTCTTTCCGATGTTCGTTATTCGATGGATAATGCTTACTTTTGCGTAGAATTTTTATTCACTAACAATAAACTTTAAACAAAATGGTAAATTACAAAGATTTAGGATTGGTAAACACAAGAGAAATGTTTGCTAAGGCTATCAAAGGTGGATATGCTATCCCAGCATTCAACTTCAACAATATGGAACAAATGCAGGCTATCATCAAGGCTGCTGTTGAAACTAAATCTCCTGTGATTCTTCAGGTTTCTAAAGGTGCTCGTCAGTATGCTAACGCTACTTTGTTGCGTTACATGGCACAGGGTGCTGTAGAATATGCTAAAGAATTAGGCTGCGCACATCCGGAAATCGTTCTTCACCTTGACCACGGAGATACATTCGAAACTTGCAAATCTTGTATCGATTCTGGTTTCTCTTCAGTAATGATCGATGGTTCTCACCTTCCTTACGAAGAAAACGTAGCATTGACTAAGAAAGTTGTTGAATACGCTCACCAGTTTGACGTAACTGTAGAAGGTGAACTTGGCGTATTGGCTGGTGTAGAAGATGAAGTTTCTTCCGACCATCACACATATACTGACCCTGAAGAAGTAATCGACTTCGCTACTCGCACTGGTTGCGACTCTTTGGCTATCTCAATCGGTACTTCTCACGGTGCTTACAAGTTTACTCCGGAACAATGCCACATCGACCCGAAGACTGGCCGTATGGTTCCTCCTCCATTGGCTTTCGAAGTATTGGACGCTGTAATGGAAAAACTTCCGGGATTCCCTATCGTTCTTCACGGATCATCTTCAGTTCCGGAAGAAGAAGTGGAAACTATCAACAAATATGGTGGTGCACTGAAAGCTGCTATCGGCATTCCGGAAGAAGAATTGCGTAAAGCTGCTAAGTCTGCTGTTTGCAAAATCAACATCGACTCTGACTCTCGTCTGGCTATGACTGCTGCTGTACGTAAGGTATTCGCTGAAAAACCGGCTGAATTCGACCCACGTAAGTATCTTGGCCCGGCTCGTGACAATATGGAAAAACTGTACAAGCACAAAATCATCAACGTGCTCGGTTCTGACAATAAATTGGCACAGTAATAATCTCCGGATTATTCCATAAATAAAAGAAAGAGGCTGCTCCGGTTTGAACACTGGTAGCAGCCTTTTTTATGACGTTTAATCGTTTCTGAACGGAGGGAAGATAACACTATGGCTGTAATTAAAGAACACCCGTGTCACAACTGAATGTAACACGGGTGTTCTTATCTATTATAATAATGTTTCTTACATCAAGAATCCAAGCAGGATACCGGCAGCAACAGCTGAACCGATCACTCCGGCAACGTTCGGACCCATAGCGTGCATCAGCAAATAGTTGGTCGAATCGTATTCCAAACCAATCACTTGTGAGATACGTGCAGAGTCGGGGACAGCAGAAACCCCTGCATTACCGATCAATGGATTGATCTTGTTGCCCTTCTTCAAGAAGATATTGAATATCTTAACGAAGATTACACCGGATGCAGTTGCAATGATGAATGACAATGCACCGAGGGCGAAAATCTTGATAGAATCGAGCGTCAGGAATTCGGAAGCTTGCGTAGAAGCACCTACTGTCAGACCCAACAGGATAGTGATTGTATCAATCAACGGACCACTGGCAGTATTAGCCAAACGGCGGGTTACACCACTTTCTTTCAACAGGTTACCGAAGAACAGCATACCCAGCAAAGGCAGACCGGAAGGAACCAGGAAACAAGTCAGCAACAAACCGATGATCGGGAAAATCACCTTCTCCGTGTGAGAAACGGCACGCGGCGGTTTCATGCGGATGACACGTTCGTTCTTGGTGGTGAGCAGACGCATGATAGGCGGCTGTATCACCGGAACTAACGCCATATAGGAGTAGGCGGACACCGCAATGGCTCCCATCAGGTTAGGTGCTAGCTTGGAAGAAAGGAAGATGGCCGTCGGGCCGTCTGCTCCACCAATGATACCGATAGCACCGGCTTGCATCGGGTCGAAGCCCATTTCTAGCGCGATCATATAAGCACCGAAGATACCGAATTGTGCAGCTGCACCGATCAGCATCAATTTTGGATTAGAGATAAGTGCCGAGAAGTCCGTCATGGCGCCGATGCCCAAAAAGATGAGCGGCGGATACCAGCCGGAGGTCACTCCCTGATACAATATATTCAATACAGAACCTTCTTCATAAATACCGACTTTCAGCCCGGCATCCATATTAAAAGGTATGTTACCGATTAATATACCGAAACCGATAGGAATCAGCAGCATTGGTTCGAACTCTTTGGCTATTGCCAAATAGATGAATACCAAGCCAACGAGAATCATGACTACATGCCCTACCGTAGCATTGGCAAAGCCTGTGTATGTCCAGAAGTCGGCCAGGTTATTTCCTAAAAAGTTTATAAAATCTCCCATATTATTCAATAATTACGAGGTCATTACCTTCAAGAACAGAGTCTCCCTTGTTGACGTTGATGGCAGTAATCTTACCGTCCTTATCCGCATTGATATTGTTTTCCATCTTCATGGCTTCCAATATGATAATGGTCTGTCCTTTCTTTACAGTATCGCCTACATTCACTTTGATGTCGAGGATCACACCCGGCAACGGAGATTTTACTCCTGATTTTCCGGTAGACGGAGCGGTCGGTTTCACTACTTGAGTAGGAGCAGCAGGAGCATTAGGCATCGGGCGTACTGTCACGGGTTTCGCAACAGGCTTCGGCTGTTTCTCCATTTCTACTTTATAGTGTGTACCGTTCACTTCTACATGAGCGATGTTGTCTTCAATATCTCCGATGGTTACTTTATATGAGTTACCGTTGATTTTATATTTATATTCTTTCATCGTTTTTACTTTTTAAAAGGTGACTTACTTTCTGGGAGGAGTTTCACGCAAAGTGTAAATCTTCGAACTCCATGGTGAGTAGCTGCGTTTTACGCGGGTGATGGTCAGCACCGTTTCTTCTACGTCGTGCACCTCATCCTGCATTTCGTGTAATGCCATAGAAATAGCAGCGTATACTTCGCCCGGAGCCTGTGACAGTTCCTTAGCTTCATGCTTGTCAATGCCTTTAGATTTCATAGCGTTGCGCTTGCTCAAATTAACAGCTACTTTTCCTACAATCTTAAAAGCAATAAAGAGAAGAATCAATCCGCAGAATACTACGCTCATGGCAGAAATGGACATTCCAACGCCATCAGCATCGTGTTCTTCAAACTTTTCCATCTTGGAATTGCTGTCAAGAGTCTTGTTGTTGGTGCTCGGAGTCACGTATTTATCACCGCTTCCACTTTTTACTTCCCATTCAGCTGCCCCGTCGCTTACACGAGCGTATGATTGGTTGGGACCGAGCGCGCCTGCGGGCACTACGATCTGGTCGAGCAACTTCTTGCCGGAGTCGAACAGACCTACCCAGTTAGCTGTTTCCGGATTCAGCTTGAAGCTGGTATGGAAAGTACCACGGTTAGGTTCGCCATCTGCCCAGAATAGTGCATGTTGGCGGGGTTTCACTAAGGTAAGTATATCACCTTTCGGGATAAAATAAGTAACTGTATCGCCCGGTTGGCTGCTTACTTTCAGCAAGCAAGCTGCCAGGTCGGCGCTACCGAATGATTTATTGAATATTTCAATCCATGCGCTGTGCAATCCGTAATCGTCCTGAAAATTACTCTGATTGTTTATCAGGATTTCGTTTAGCACCAGCTTATTGTTCGACTTTTGCTCTCCACAAGAAGTCAGCCCAATCAGCAACAGCAAAGAAAGGAATATTCCGATTTTGGTTTTGTTCATAATCGTTCTTGTTTTAATGTGAAAAGTAGGATTACAACGGAATATTACCATGCTTCTTAGCCGGATTACTCAATTTCTTAGTCTGCAACTGCTGCAAAGCACGGATAACACGGAAACGTGTGTTGCGCGGTTCAATCACATCGTCAATGTAGCCATATTTAGCTGCATTGTAAGGATTGGCGAACAATTTCGTGTATTCTGCTTCTTTTTCAGCAAGGAATTGAGCGGGATTTTCCTGATCTTTGGCTTCGCGTGCGTACAATACTTCTACTGCTCCTGCTCCACCCATTACTGCGATTTCAGCAGTCGGCCATGCGTAGTTCATGTCACCGCGAAGTTGCTTACAGCTCATTACGATGTGAGAACCACCGTAGGATTTACGCAATGTAATCGTAACCTTAGGTACAGTAGCTTCACCGTAAGCATACAATAGCTTAGCACCATGAAGGATAACGCCGTTGTATTCCTGACCTGTTCCCGGAAGGAATCCCGGTACGTCTACCAACGATACGATAGGAATATTGAATGCATCGCAGAAACGAACGAAACGTGCACCCTTACGAGATGCGTTGCTGTCGAGCACACCAGCCAGATACTTAGGCTGATTAGCAACGATACCTACCGATTGGCCGTTGAAGCGGGCGAAACCGATGATGATATTCTTTGCATAATCTTTCTGGATTTCAAGGAATTCACCGTTGTCCACAATAGCGCCGATCACTTCGTACATGTCATACGGTTTAGTAGGGCTGTCGGGGATAATATCGTTCAAAGAATCTTCCAGACGGTCGATTGGGTCTGTGCAATCTACATAAGGAGCTTCTTCAAGGTTGTTTTGAGGAATATAGCTCAACAGTTTGCGAATCAGTTCGAAACCTTCTTCTTCTGTTTGGGCGGTGAAATGAGTCACACCCGATTTAGTGGAGTGAACGCTTGCGCCACCGAGGTTTTCCTGGCTAACGTCTTCACCTGTAACGGTCTTCACCACTTTCGGTCCGGTGAGGAACATATAAGAAGTGCCTTCCATCATCAGTGTGAAGTCGGTCAGAGCCGGAGAATAAACAGCACCACCGGCACAAGGACCGAAGATACCGGAAATCTGCGGAATAACACCTGAAGCAAGGATGTTGCGTTGGAAGATTTCTGCATAACCTGCCAAAGCGTTGATACCTTCCTGGATACGTGCACCACCCGAGTCGTTGATACCGATACAGGGAGCGCCCATCTTCATGGCTTGATCCATGATTTTACAAATTTTCAATGACATCGTTTCTGACAGTGAACCGGCAGAAACAGTGAAGTCTTGTGCGAACACATATACCAGACGTCCTTCGATCGTACCGCAGCCAGTTACTACACCGTCTCCCGGGTAATGTTTTTTCTCCATGCCGAAGTTCGTGCATCTGTGCTCAACGAACATGTCCATTTCTTCGAAGCTACCCTCGTCAAGCAGCATAGCCAGACGCTCGCGTGCTGTGTATTTCCCTTTTTCGTGTTGCTTCGCAATTGCTTTTTCACCGCCTCCGATACGTGCTACGGCACGGCGTTCAATAAGCTCTTTAATTTTTTCAAGTTGATTACTCATGAGTTCTTGTTGGTTTTAGAGTTTATGATTAATGTTCGCAGAGTTCTGTCAACACGCCCAAAGTTGATTTCGGGTGAAGGAAAGCAATATTCAAACCTTCGGCACCTTTGCGGGGAGCTTTGTCGATAAGGCGGATTTCTTTGCTTTCTGCTTCTGCCAAAGCATTGGCTACGCCATCTTCTACAGCAAAGGCTACATGATGAACACCTGCACCTTTGTTTTCAATGAATTTGGCAATAGTACTCTCCGGGCAAGTCGGCTCCAACAGTTCAATTTTGGTTTCGCCTACTTTTAAAAAAGCAGTTCTTACTTTCTGATCTTCCACTGTTTCAATGTTGTAACACTTCAGACCTAATACATTTTCGTAGTAAGGAAGGGCTTCTTCGATGCTTTTTACAGCAATGCCCAGATGTTCAATGTGTGAAATCTTCATAACTATACTTTTTTTATTTGGTTTTAATCATGTGCTTATATGGCATAAAACAGCACAAAGAAAGACATTTCTTACCTAATAAAGAAATATTTCTGCATTTAATTATTGGATTATTAAACAGAAAAAATGGTGGGAAAGGAGCATAAAACATTGTTTTGTAATCTTGAGATTACATTTAGACATAAAATTTGACTAAGAGTTTATTCAGCCAACTCCAATTGACGCGGAACCAACGGCGGGTACTGCTTTGTTTTCCTCCGAAGCGAAGAACGAAATCACGATAACCGTGTTTACGGAACGGAAGTCCTACATCCATAAATTCCATGTGGCGGAATCCCCGTTGGTGTGCGTCTTCCAATGCTTTCCAAACGGCTAGCACACCCGGATATTGAAGTGCGTATGTCTTTCTCATTCCTCCCGAAAACCAAAGGTATGCGTCGTCTCCCGAATAGATACAGACAGAACCGCCAATGATTTTCTCTTTGTATTTCACAACGAATATTTTTGCCTGTTGTCCTTTGATTAACATATTGTTCATGTGGCGGAAAAAATCGTTGGCCGGGAAATATCTGCGTATGCGGGAGGAATAAACCTTGTGCAGCATCCGTGAGAAATCGTGTATTTCTTCCACGGTATGTGCTTCCTCTACTCTGGCTCCATTCTTGAGTCCTTTTTTTATCTGACGCATACGCGACGGACTGAACCGGTCTTCTGTCTTTTCCATACTGTGCAGCGAATTGCGTACCCGCAACCAGTTGACTGGGAAATAATCGTTGGTACGGAAAACCCGATAACCGAACATCGAATTGTTCAGGTTCCGGAATTCGATCAGGACACAGCTGCGCGATGCTTCTTGTGTGAGATGTTCGAGCATATCGCCGAAGACTTCTTCTGCCTTTTCTTTGTTGGTCGAAAGAGACTCGTCCAGAAATTCGCCTTCACTATATACTACACAATGTTTCACTAAAGAAGAAGGGAGCCACTTCTTTGCTTTGCGGATGGCAGCAAGCAGGCGTGCCACCGGTCTGCCGTCTTCTGTTGCCACTATTAATAAAGGAGTATACCCAGGAGTTGCTTCATAAATCAGAAATAACTCTTTGGAATGGAAGGTATTTTTTCCCGGCAATTCAGGAATATCCTTCCCATGATAATATGTTGTTAGTTTCAGTGGCATCTAGGTACAAATTTACACTTTTTATTCTTTATTCAACAACAAAATAAAGAATTTGTTGGAGCTGCTTGAAGTAAAGTATAATATATAGTTGCGTATTTAATGGAGAAAATATATTTTATAGGAGAAATATGGTATGAAAAGTGAGTACGTATTAAAATTAGATTCGTCTTTAATTAAGATTATAATCGAATAGTTTTTGCAAAACAACGAGAATTAATATTAACTTTAAATTAGAACGAATGAGATGTAATGCATTTGTTGAAGCATGGAAGAATCATCATAGACGCGCTTCCATGATTTTAGGGCTGTCTTTATTGTCTGCCCCTCTGTCATATTCTGTGTATGCAGAAGATGGAGTTTCTAATACTATGGTGCAAGTTGTCACACAAACGAAAACTGTGAAAGGAACTATCATTGATGAAAGCGGGGAGCCGTTGATTGGGGTTTCTATCGTTGTGAAAGGAACAAGTACAGGTACGATTACCGATTTTAACGGTAACTTCTCTATCAATCTTCCGGCGGGAAGAAAAGAACTGGTCATTTCTTATATCGGTTACAAAGAACAAACGGTGACTGTGACGGGCAACGGACCGGTCAATGTGAAAATGGTTTCGGACACACAGGCATTGGATGAAGTGGTTGTTGTGGGTTACGGTACGATGAAAAAACGCGATTTGACAGGAGCTATCACTTCTGTAAAAAGTGAAGATGTAGTGATGAATCCAAGTTCAAATCCGATGCAGGCTTTACAAGGTAAGGTGGCAGGATTGGATATTACGCGTGAATCGGGACAGGCCGGTTCGGGAGTAAAGATGCAGTTGCGTGGTAACCGGTCATTCCAGAAGGATTCCGGAAATCCTTTATTTATAATTGATGGTATGCCGGGGGATTATTCTACATTGAATCCGAATGATATTGAAAGCATTGAAGTTTTAAAAGATGCTTCTTCGACAGCTATTTATGGTTCAAGTGGTGCGAACGGTGTTATTTTAATTACTACTAAAGGTGGTAAGGAAGGCAAAGCAATTGTTAATTTTAATGCATACGTAGGTGTAAACGGCTGGTCAAGGACTCCGGAGATGCGTAGTGGAGAAAGTTATATACAAACCTTGAGAGATGCATCTGTTGGTGCTGGCGATGGACGTTGGAGCTCGGTTGCTGATGATAAAAATCTGTTTACTACTGATGCTGAATGGAATGCACATCAAAATGGCCAATATATAGATTGGGTGGATGCTTTGTTGAAAACCAGTGTAACACAGAATTATTCTGTTTCTGTGGCTGGTGGAACGGAAAATACAAAGGCATATTTTTCTCTGAACTTCTCTAATGAGGATGGGCAGTTTGCACAAGATAGTTATAAACTTTATTCATCTAAAATCCGGGTAGATCATAAGATTAAAAAGTGGATGAAGGTGGGCATTGATGCTCAACTGTCTTATGTACATCAAAATAAAGCTGATTCTGATTTACAGACTTTGATGGCGTCAAATCCTCTTGGATCCTTGTATAATGAAGATGGAAGCATCAATCCGCAACCTGTTGCCGATCCTTCATCTACAGTATATAATTATCTTTTAAATGAGGATAAAAGTTTGTACCGCAATCAGGCTCAAAACCTTAAGGTCTATTTTAATCCTTACTTGGAAATCACTCCTCTTAAAGGGCTGACTTTTATTACTCGTGCTGGTGCTAGTTTGGGATATTCACGTAGTAACACTTTCACAGGAGAGGGGTCTGTTCAATGGTATAAGGCAAATCAAACGGCAGACGGCATTAAGGCGCAAGTTAAGGACAACCGTTCGTATAATTATAAGTGGGAAAATATACTTACTTACAATTTCCAGATTAAGAAAGTGCATGATATAACTCTTACTGCAGTTACATCTTGGAACCACAATCGTAGTGATGTCACTACTTTGTATCAAAAAGGTGTTTCTGATAATAAATTCTTATGGCATAATATTCTTGATGGTAATTCCTCAACTTCGGGAAGTACTTCTTATAGTATGTCTAAGGGGATGGGATATGTCGGCCGTTTAAACTATTCATATATGGGTAGGTATTTATTCGCTGCATCTGTCCGCCATGACGGCTCTTCCAGACTGGCAGAAGGTAATAAATGGGATACTTTCCCGGCTTTTTCTTTGGGATGGAGAATCTCTGATGAAAAATTTATGGAGAGTACGACTAACTGGTTGAGTAATCTGAAAATTCGCTTCGGATATGGTGTTACGGGTAGTACAGCGGGTATTGATCCGTATTCGTCTGCTGCATCATTGGATGCTACTGCTGTAAATATGATATTAGGAGGTGTTCTGACGCCGATTTATAAATTCTCACAGAATATTCCGAACTATTTGCTTACATGGGAAAAGTCGTATAACACGAATATTGGTATTGACGCTGCATTCTTAAATAATCGCATTGATGTCAGTATGGAATATTATAATACAAAAACAAAAGATGTTATATGGAACAAGGCACTTCCTGTTATTAATGGAGCATTCTCCCCGGATGGCGGACCTAAAGCGAATTATACTACTAATTTAAATATGTGTGAGACTAGCAATAAAGGTTTTGAGTTGGCTCTTAATACACGTAATATTATAACAAAGAACTTTACCTGGAGTTCAAGTGTAACTTTCAATCATAATAAAGAGAAAATAACCAAATTGTCCGGTGGAGATTCAGATGTGCTTAATAATGGTGACACCGGTTATGCATTGGCATTGGGAGAAGCTATTAACTCTTATTATCATTATAAGTTGGATGGTGTATGGCAAAAAGGTGAGGAAACTGATGCGGCGGTATTTGGTGCTGCACCTGGTGATTTGAAAATCAATATGCCTAATTTAGTAAAAGAATCTGATGGTAGATTCTATAAAATAGATGAAGAAACGGGTAGTGCTGCTGTGGATGAAAATGGTAATGTCATTTATTACACTTCTGATAATAAATATACTCCAAGTGATGCAGATTATCAAATTCTGGGTCACAACTCTCCGGATTGGTCTTTAGGATTCCAGAATAATTTTACCTGGAAGGACTTTGATTTAAGTGTGTTTGTTTATGCACGTTACGGACAGATGTTTGCTTATGATATGTTGACGTCTTATGACCCGAAGGGTATACGTAACTTCCCGACCTATTTCAATTATTGGACTGAAAACAACCCTTCAAATGATTTTCCTGCCGCCAATGCTAATAAAGGTCTCGAACAATATACAGGATATTACGCATTACGCTATGTAGACGGTTCGTTTATAAAGATTAAGAACATTACATTGGGATATAGTCTGCCGAAATCTATCTTAAAATCAGCCGGTATAGAGAAGTGTCGTTTCTATGCTACCATTACAAATCCGTTTGTATTTGCGAAAAGCCATTTGCTGAAAGATTATGATCCGGAAATGAATGGTTCTCTGAAGTACCCATTGACCAAACAATTTGTATTTGGTGTAAATGTTACATTCTAGTTTTTCACTAAAAAAAGTATTGAAATGAAAAGTACAATCTATAAAATAGCAGCGCTTACATTCGCTGTGGCTTCAATGTCTGCCTGCTCGCTTGATGAGTATAATCCAAGCCAAAAAACAGGAGATGAAATTCTTGCAACGTTCGATGGGCTTAAAGGATTACAGTCTTATTGTTATTCATCACTTTACGGGCAGTTATTCAGTGTCTATGATTTCTTGTCTGTGGCTGAAGGTGGTACGGACTGTTGGATAACTCCTGCCGGTAATCCGGATTATGCCAAGCAGGTGATTTATTATGATGGTTTAGCTACGAATACGAATGCTACAAATAAATTATTCGGTCAGGCTTATTCTATGATCGGTAATTGTAATGCAGTAGTAAACAGGGCTGAACTACTAACGGATGGCAATGAAAAAGATATAACGACGTTAGTGGCTGAAGCCCGCTGTCTTCGTGCGTTTTATTATTCCATATTGGTGAATACGTATGGAAATGTAACGTTAACATTGGAAGAATCGTCTCAAGATCCTATTTTGACTCCGCAGCGTAACTCTATTGAAGAACTATATACGCAGATAATTGATGATTTGAAATTTGCGGCCAATAATCTTGAAGATACTCCTTATGATAATAATCGTGCGCGTGTGACTAAGAAAACCGCGTTAGGACTTTTGGCTCGCGTTTATGCTCAAGGTGGTGGCGAATATGGGCTGACAGAAGATGGAGTATCTTATTGGCAACGTGCTAAAGAAGTGGCAGAGGACATGATTTTAGCGTATGGTGACTGTCTGTATGATGATGTGGAAGATGTTTGGGCTCCGGCAAATAATCGAAATAATAAAGAAGCTTTATTTATTGCTGCCGGTCCGGATGCTACGAATTTGGAGAATTGGAATGCTGGAACACAATGTAATAACAACTTTACTTATATGTATCCAAAGCCAAATACTCTCACTATTTATCCTACTCCGGATAATCAAAATTATTGGTATGGACGTACTAATAATAATACGTTGGCACCTTCCAAATATTTGCTGGATTGTTTTGATGCTGATTATGATAAGCGGTGGGAAGTAACCTTTACTACGGCTTTTGTACAGTTTTCTGCCGTACAGTCAGGAGGTAGTTATTTATTTACTAATAAGAAGCAGACATTGGATGATGGTACAAAACCAAAAATTGGAACAAAACATGGCGTAAATGATAATATTAGTTCATTTACAATTCTTACTCAAAATATAATCGATACTTATGGATTGGATGCAAAATTCCATAATGAGTATATTTATCCTTATGGTGATTTGAATTATACATATTATGATGGAACTTGGGCGCCCAAAATGATAGCCAAGGTTTGGCCGAAAGGTGAAAATAGCGGTGATCCTTCCAAATTGCAGGAAGTGAAGAACCCCTATGTGATACCTTACCCTGTAGCTGAAGATGATGATAGAATCTGTTTCTACTTATCAAAGGAAAGACTTTCGGATGCGGAGAAAGCGAAACGTAGATATTATGTAATCAATATTGATGATTTGTTTGATAACGGACAATATCGTAAAACAGATATAAAAGTCACTAATGACAAAAATATGTACCCTGGTTTCAACAAATACAATTGGTTGTCGGAAGATTCATATAGTAGCAATTTGCAACGTAAGACAGGTGATGTGTTCATTATGCGTATGGCTGAAGTATATCTGATTGCAGCTGAAGCTAACCAACAATTAGGAAATGGCGGAAAAGCTGCTGAATATTTAAATGTACTGAAAAAGCGTGCCGCTCGCAATGATGCATCTTACAATGCTATGAAATTGAGTAATGCTACACAGAATGATGTTATGGACGAATATGCTCGTGAATTATGTGGAGAATATCAACGTTGGGTATTGATGAAGCGTCACAAAGATTCTTTCAAACAACGTCTTGCTGTTGGTAATCCTCGTGCAGCTGAAAATTTTGATGAAAACAAGCATTATTTGCGTCCGATTTCTTTTAACTTCTTGAGTCAGATTGATAATGCAGAAGAATATGGAAACAATGGGTATTAGTACTCTTACAGATTAAATTTAGATTAAAGAGGGGATATGTCGTGATGATATGTCCCTTTTTTCTATATCTTTGTGTAATCGAACAGAACTTTTAAAAAGCGGAACTATGTTAGAAGAAATTTTAGCTTACAACAAGCAATTTGTTGAGAACAAGGGATACGAATCGTATATTACCAATAAATATCCCGATAAGAAAATAGCTATTCTTTCCTGTATGGATACCCGACTGACTGCTTTGCTGCCAGCAGCATTAGGAATTAAGAATGGCGATGTGAAAATGATAAAAAATGCAGGTGGCGTTATTTCCCATCCTTTCGGTAGCGTGATACGTAGTTTACTTGTAGCTATTTTTGAGTTGGGGGTAGAGGAAATAATGGTGATTGCTCATTCTGACTGTGGAGCTTGCCACATGCACAGTGAAGTAATGCTCGAAAAAATGAAAGCACGCGGAATCAATCCGGATTATATTGATATGATGCGTTTCTGCGGAGTTGACTTTCATTCGTGGCTGGATGGTTTCGAAGATACAGAAAAGTCGGTGAGAGGAACGGTAGATTTTATTGTGCGTCATCCTTTGATCCCTTCAGATGTGACAGTCTACGGGTTTATTATTGATTCTACGACCGGAGAATTAACTCGGATTGTATAGATTATTAGATAGATAGGTAAATAGATAAACTTCTTTTTTAATCCCCTAAATATAGTGACGCTATCCTATCATGATAGTGACGCCATTTCTATTGTATAGTGTCGCTATGTCTGGAGGATAGTGACGCTATCTTGATGACAAAAAAATAAGGCAGCTTTTTATCGGCTGCCTTTATCTTTCTGCGGTTATATACTTTCTTTGACTGGTGCACTCGTTGGTGACAAATAGGGTGCCCGTACATCTCTATTTCTGCCTCACGGCTAGCTTTACGATTCGCTTTAATGTAATCGTCTTGTGTAATTCGCTTTTTCATAATGAAATTATTTCTCTGTGCAAAGATACAATATATTCTTCATTTAGTATAAACTTTTATTTCCTATTACGCTCGGTTTGCATTATCTTTGCATACATTAATCAAATGAAACCGGAAATAATATGGAAAATTTCAGTGAATTAATAAAGAACCGTCGTAGTATGCGGAAGTTCACCGATGAAGAATTGACACAAGATCAGGTAGTTGCGTTGATGAAAGCAGCTTTGATGTCCCCTTCTTCCAAACGTAGTAATAGTTGGCAGTTTGTAGTGGTTGATGATAAAGAGGTATTGAAAGAATTGTCTCATTGCAAAGAACAGGCTTCTTCGTTCATTGCCGATGCAGCTTTGGCGATTGTTGTAATGGCCGATCCGTTGGCCAGCGATGTTTGGATTGAAGACGCTTCCATTGCTTCCATCATGATACAGTTGCAGGCTGAAGATCTTGGCTTGGGAAGTTGTTGGGTGCAGGTTCGCGAACGTTTCACTGCCACCGGAATGCCTTCCGATGAATTTGTCCATGGAATTTTGGATATTCCCTTGCAACTTCAGATTCTTTCTGTCATTGCTATCGGACATAAAGGGATGGAACGTAAACCTTTCAATGAAGAACATCTTCAATGGGAGAAAATTCATATTAACAAGTTCGGAGGAAAATAAGTATGGGAGCTGCTAAAGCGAATAATAGTAAAGATACCTATCTGGCTACTGCTGTTACCTTTATCGTTATCGGAGCACTTTATCTGATTGATAAACTGATTCATTTCTCTTCCATTGGACTGCCTTGGGTGATGAATAAGGACAATATGCTATTGTACGCCTCGATCTGTTTCCTTATTTTCAAACGCGATAAATCAATTGGTTTTGTGTTGCTTGGGCTTTGGCTAGTGATGAATATCGGTTTGGTCATGTCCTTATTGGGTTCGTTATCCGGATATCTGTTGCCATTGACACTGCTCATCATCGGAATCGTTTTATTCTGGTTTGCAAAACGATAAGAGAATAATGAAAAGAAGTATAGAAGATACACCGATCGTGTTTATCGGTGCAGGTAACTTGGCTACTAATCTGGCGAAAGCTCTTTATCGTAAAGGTTTCCGCATTGTACAGGTATATAGCCGGACTATGGAATCTGCCCGTACCTTAGCCGAGAAAGTAGAAGCTGAATATACAACAGATTTACAGGCAGTCTCCAAAGATGCAAAATTGTATATCGTATCGTTGAAAGATGATGCTTTAGTAGATTTGTTACCGCAGATAACAGAAGGAAAGCAAGCGTCTTTGTTGGTGCATACGGCAGGAAGCATTCCGATGAGCGTTTGGGAAGGGCATGCAGAACGTTACGGAGTATTTTATCCGATGCAGACATTCAGCAAACAACGTGAAGTTAAATTTCAGGAAGTGCCTTTCTTTGTTGAAGCGAAAAGGCCGGAAGACGTGGAATTGTTGAAGGCTGTTGCCGCCACACTTTCGGAAAAGGTCTACGAGGCTTCTTCCGAGCAACGTAAGAGCCTTCATTTGGCTGCTGTTTTTATCTGTAACTTCACCAATCACATGTATGCATTAGCAGCTGATTTGCTTGAAAAATACAACTTGCCTTTCGATGTCATGCTTCCGCTGATAGATGAAACAGCACGTAAAGTCCACGAATTGGCGCCACGTGATGCACAGACCGGACCCGCTGTTCGTTACGATGAGAATGTGATGAGTAATCATCTTGCCATGTTGGTAGATTCTCCGGCATTGCAGGAAATATATAAACTAATGAGCAAAAGTATCCATGAGCACCATCAATTATGATTTATCCCGTATCAAGGCTTTAGCTTTTGATGTAGACGGAGTATTGAGTTCGACAACCGTACCTTTGCATCCTTCCGGAGAACCGATGCGCACGGTGAATATCAAAGATGGGTACGCCATCCAGTTGGCTGTGAAAAAAGGACTTCACATAGCTATCATCACCGGTGGCCGGACAGAAGCGGTACGTATCCGTTTTGAGGGACTGGGAGTGAAGGATTTATACATGGGTTCTGCTGTGAAGATACATGATTATCGTGCTTTTCGTGATAAGTACGGATTGACCGATGATGAAATTCTATATATGGGTGATGACGTGCCGGATATTGAAGTGATGTGTGAGTGCGGACTGCCATGCTGCCCGAAAGATGCCGTGCCGGAAGTGAAATCCGTTGCAAAGTATATTTCTTATGCAGACGGTGGTCGTGGATGCGGACGTGATGTAGTGGAGCAGGTGCTGAAAGCTCACGGTCTATGGATGGTGGAAGACGCCTTCGGTTGGTAACTTAATCATAAATAATCGTTGTTTAATAACGAATAAAACCATGCTTGATAACTTAAATAAATATCAGATTATATTAGCTTCCAATTCTCCCCGTCGGAAAGAACTGATGTCGGGACTAGGAGTAGACTATGTAGTCAGAACATTGCCGGATGTAGACGAGTCATACCCGGATACATTGGTAGGTGCTGAAATACCTGAATATATTGCCCGTGAAAAGGCGGATGCCTACCGTACCATGATGAAGCCGGGAGAATTATTGATTACGGCAGATACCATAGTCTGGTTAGATGGGAAAGTACTTGGGAAACCGGAGGGTAGGGAAGGAGCCATTGAAATGCTTCGCGCTCTCTCGGGAAAATCTCATCAGGTTTTCACAGGGGTTTGCCTAACTACTACTGAGTGGCAAAAAAGCTTTACCGCTTCCTCCGAAGTGCTGTTTGATGTCTTGTCGGAAGATGAAATCCTGTATTACGTAGATCGTTATCAGCCAATGGATAAGGCAGGAGCTTATGGCGTTCAGGAGTGGATCGGGTATATCGGGGTTAAATCAATTTCCGGTAGTTTCTATAATATTATGGGGCTTCCCATACAGAAACTGTACGGAGAGTTGAAAAAGCTGTAGTAAGTATCTTGAATATATCTGAATATATCAGTGTAATAAACTTATTGATTACATGAAATACATAAGATATACTTAGTCCAATAATGCACAAAGGCTACCTCAAAATAGAAAATGAGGCAGCCTTTTTCTGTATTTTTAAGCAGGAACATTTACTGAATATCCCAAACTGAAAGATGTGGAAGACTATAATAAATCCGTAAGCATTCGAAGAAATGCACCTTTTACACTTTGAGGTTTGGTTG
>NZ_QTMW01000067.1:0-21812 GCF_003604005.1 Bacteroides sp. OF03-11BH
CAACCAAACCTCAAAGTGTAAAAGGTGCATTTCTTCGAATGCTTACGCTACAACGTACAAATAAATTATATCATTGTTGCTTTTTTGTTATCCATTCTAATAAAGTAAGAATTAATTCGCTTATTTATAATGTGATAATGTGTTTAGTAGGTTAGTCGCCCACCAGCCTATGCGGAACACGACAAGGGCAATCAGCATTATGATTTTGTCTATTCCCACGACGACACCGGCCGTCAAGGAGGTGAACCACAGCTCCGCGGCATCCTTTTCCATGCTGGTCACTTCATCCACACCGGTCTGCTCCATGGTCGCCTCGATAAGGTTGGGGTCTGATGTTCCCGTGTGGGCGACATCCGCCTGTGCCTGCAGGCTGTGGTACATCGTGTCCCTTACGTGGATGAGCTGCTGCACTTCCTCGAACTTGTCCGCTATCTGTGTGGCTTCCGCCTCGTACAGGTCATGCGTGTACGAACCGATGCAGTTCGGGATGTAGGAAAGGAAGTCCAGAAAACACCAGTTGCTTCCGCTGCCGGCCATACCCGTGTCTGCAGGAGGATACCACCAGCAGAGAACGATGGAAACAGCCAGCGGCCTGAACAGCTTCATCACATCCAGCGGCTCATGCTTCACCATCATCTTGTAGGCCATACCTGCCGCCATGACAAGCGAGAACAAGGCGGCCAGAGCCATGCACATCTGCAGTATCCACCAGTAACCACCAATTATCCCAAGCGGGTCTAACCATCGGAAATGAAAGGATAGTAAAGTGATGTAATATCACTGATTTACAGTCTATTAGGAATGAAAGCCGATTTTGGATTGGTTCGTTATTCTTTCCTAAATTAGCGGATTGTTTACCCACTTTTGTCTCGTTTTTGTCCCTCGTTGTATTATCTTTGTATCGCAAGTTAAATGCTTGATAATCAGTGATAAAAGAATATATTAACATCAGAAAAGAAAGGAAATAAAATGGGACGAAAGAAGAAGGAAATCCGTTTGAAGGAGCCAGTGCGCATCCGAGAAAAGAAGATAGCAGGTGGCAACATCAGCCTCTATCTTGACATTTACCAAAAGGGATTGAGAAAGAAAGAGACGTTGAAACTCTATCTTGTGCCAGAAATCAACGCTGCAACCAAGTTGCAAAACGCCAATACAAGAAAGTTGGCAGAGCAAATCAAGGCGCAGCGCATTCTTGACATCCAGAGAGAGGGTCTTGTGGATTGGGACAAGGTGAAGAAGTCACGCATGACACTTACCAAGTGGATGGATGACTTTGTGAAGTACAATGCCGAGTTGTCTGAGTCTTCCATGAAGACCAAGCGAAACACTCATGCTCGCATTGACCAATACCTATTACATATAGGCAAGCCGGAGTTTCTGTTGAAAGATGTGGATAAGGAGTTTTGCAAAGGCTTCATTACTTTTTTGAAGACTTGCACCTACAATGATGGAAAGAAACAACTCAGCACCACCACTTGCCGTATGTTCGTCAACTATTTCGGCTCGTCATTGGCAAAGGCAGTAAGGGACGGACTGATTGAGCAAAATCCATTCTTGCTGTTGGAGGCAAAGGAGAAGCCACAGAAGCGAGTGGCTGAGCGTGAGTTTCTGACGATAGAGGAAATAAAGAAGGTGATGAACACACCATGCCGTTATGAACTGGTGAAGAAAGCCTTTCTGTTCTCCTGTTTCACAGGTCTGCGATATAGCGACATGAAAGCCTTGAACTGGAGTGAAATCCACAAGGCTGCTGACGGCAAGACAGAATACATTGACCATATCCAAGTCAAGACCAAGGACAGAGTAACCATCCCCTTGTCGGAAGAAACAAAGAAGTGGATGCCTAAAAGAGAAGAAGGCATAGACAATATCTTCCACAACTTGACAATCACATCTACAACTGTAGAAGTGGTGCTGAAAGAATGGATGGAGGCAGCAGGAATAACCAAGCATATAACCTACCATTGCTCACGACATACGGCGGCTACGATGCTCCTGACCCTTGGTGCAAGTATCTATGTAGTAAGCAAGATACTCGGACACAAGAGCATCAAGATGACGGAGATTTACGCCAAGATTGTTGACAAGAAGAAGTTGGAAACCGTGAACCTCGTGAACGGAATGTTTGACCAAATACCAGTAATACAATGAAGATAGAAATCAAGGAACGTAAGCTGACGGAAGGCAAAAGAGCCTTATATCTGGAATACTACGAGACTGGCTTCCGCAAGAGAGAAAACTTGCACCTCTATCTCTTGCCCGATGATGCCGTTGGTGCTGCAAAGCACAATCGGCTTACATACAACAAGGCTATGGAGATACGAGCAGAGCGCTTCCTCACCCCTCCTGTATTGGAGAAAGAGAATGCCAAAAGCGAAGAACAAGACAACGGCTTGACTTGGCTACAATGGTGCGATGACTATATCAAATGGTCTGTTGATTGTGGCAACTGCAAGAAGATGATAGGTCATAAGAATGTTGTCCGCAAGCGTATCGCCACTTATTTACGGAGAGTAGATAAGAAAGACATCCTGCTGAAAGATGTCAGTAAAAATGAAATTTGCGGTCTTTTTGACTATATGCGCAACAAGTATCGCAACAAACGCCAAATCAAGACCAACGGAGGACGGTTGGCTGATTACTCATTACTGTTGTTTGAGGAAACAGTCAAAGCGATATTTAACAAGGCTATGCGTGAAGGACTTGTAAAATTCAATCCTGTACACAGTCTAAACAAGTTGGAACGCTTCCATGCTCCTGACAAACACAGAGAGTATCTTACGCCCGAAGAACTCACACGTTTCCTGGCGGTGGAAGCTGAATGTGAGAATGAACGAACCGTACAACTGGCATTTGGCTTATCATCCATGACAGCCCTTCGCCTTGGCGATATGCAGCATCTAAGGTGGTGTGATATTAAAATGATAGATGGCGTGCCGACAATCAGCATCATACAGCGAAAGACAAAGCGTCCTGCCATTATTCCGCTCAATGAAATGGCACAATCGTTGTTGCCACCTCGGACTGATGACAATCCGGAAAGTCTTGTGTTTCACCTTGTCAAGAAGTCAGACAACGTATCGAAATACGTAAGAAGACTTAAAGAAAAGGCAGGCATAGAAAAGGATTTGACCTACCATTGCTCACGGCATACGACAGCATCATTGGCTATCTCAGCAGGAGCAGACATATCAGCAGTGAAGGATGTTTTGGGACATGGAAGCATCACTTCAACCGAAGTTTATGCAAAAGTGGCTCTTGAAAAGAAGATAGAGGCGGTCAATCTGTTTAATGGCGTGTTTGATTGAGACATACAGCAGAGTGCGAACAACGGAGAAGTCTTACTTCTTCCCTTTTGTTGGGAAATTGCCGTCAGGCTGTATTCAAAAAACGCTTGTGTTCAAATAAATCTGCAAGACTTGTCTGGACACAGGCTTTTTCATGTTCAATTTAATCTTTGATATAGATGACAACAGGAGTAATATACGCTCGTGTCTCCAGTATTGGTGACAGACAAAGCACGGAAAGACAGGTCAAGGACTTGTCGGAGTATGCAAAATATAAGGGTATCGAAGTCTGCAAGGTCTTTGAGGAACACATCTCTGGCGCAAAGAAGAATGATGAGCGTCCAGTGTTGTGTGAGGCAATGGAATACTGCAAGGCAAACCGCATTGGGATCCTACTTGTCAGTGAACTGTCAAGATTGGGTCGCAATGCGTTTGAGGTGCTTGCCTCTGTCAAGGAACTCATAGACTGTGGCATCAACCTCTACATACAAAAGGAACAATTTACATTATTGGACGATGAAGGACATCCGTCCCTCTTTGCCCCGATAATGATAGCCACGCTTTCGACCTGTGCGCAATTGGAACGTGACAATATCTCATTCCGATTGCAGTCAGGACGGAAGCAGTATATAGAGAAAGGTGGAAAACTCGGACGCAAGGTAGGCTCTGTAAAAACGGTAGAACAGATGAAAGCCGAATATAGGGAAGTAATAAGTCTGCTCCGCAAGGGGTATTCCATTCGGGATGTGGCAAAGTTGAGTGGTAAAGGGGTAAGTACCGTACAACGAGTGAAGCGATTACTAAAAGTACAATCAACGCAATAATATTATTGATCTTACGTTCTTTTCAAAGAAAGGGTTTGTGCAATAGTGGCTTATAGGCTAAAAGCACTACCTTTGCATACAATAATAAGTAACAACACGTTTAAGGTCACAATTTGTGATCTCAAAAATAAAGATAGAAATATGGCGGATAATATAGAACATCAAGATAAAGGAGAACTGGTCGCAAATTGTGACCAGTTACAAAATGATGAAGTCGTAGTTACCACTCCTGTAGAAAGTCGAATAATGTCTATTCGTGGAAAGCAGATTATGATAGACAGAGACTTGGCTGAACTTTACGGAGTGGAAACTAAAAGATTAAACGAGGCTGTAAAACGTAATATAGAACGTTTCCCTGAGCGTTTCCGTTTTCAACTGACTAAGGAGGAAATGGCTGAACTGGTCGCAAATTGCGACCGGTTCAATAGTTTGAAGCACTCAACAGTTCGTTCATATGCTTTCACGGAGCAGGGAGTGGCTATGCTCTCCACTGTTCTTAGAAGTGAAACCGCAATTCGTGTAAGCATACGAATTATGGATGCATTTGTTGCAATGAGACGTTTCATGGTGACAAATGCAGAAGTTTTCCAACGTCTTTCAACAATGGAGTACCATCAACTGGAAATGCAGCAACATCAGCAAGAAACAGACAAACGCATAGACGAGGTATTTCGCAGATTGGACGAGGGCAACGCAAAGCCGAAGCAGGGTGTGTTCTACAATGGGCAAGTTTATGATGCCTATACTTTCGTGTCCGACTTGATTAAGAGTGCAAAGAAACGTATTGTCCTTATCGACAACTATGTTGACGAGACTGTACTGACATTGCTCGATAAAAGAGATAATAACGTGTCTGCAATCATCTACACTCAGCAGATAAGCCGTCAGTTCCAACTCGATATAGACCGTCATAATGCTCAATATGCACCGATTGATGTTGAAACATTTCGTTTATCACATGACCGCTTCCTTTGTATAGACGATGATGTTTATCACATAGGAGCATCCATAAAGGACTTGGGCAAGAAGTGGTTTGGTTTCTCTAAGATGGAGATACTTACACCAGATGAATTGGTGGAACGAATCAATAGAGGATAATACATACAAATTTCAAGAAAAAGGACTTAATACATAAATATAAAGTAAGCAATGAAAAGGATTTGGATTTTTTTGATGGCGATGCTCAGTATCGTTTCTTTTACAGGTTGTGATATGACTGAGGAACCTAGCGGACCAGTTACAGTTATTGACTATGAGTTCGATAGGACTTATATTATTAACAACGATGGATGCTGTGTGTTTAAAGGATTAAAGCCCGTAAGTGCTGCTGACATTGAAAATAAGGTAAAGGGCTATGGATGGAAAGTCATAGGCATGTATAAAGTGCAGGATAACGGCAGACTTTCACAAACAGACTACCGCAAGACAGTTTATGGCGGTGGATATATGGATTATTGGTTTGAGTCAGACGGTCATCTGATAGGTTTCCACCATGGCGATACCGATGGTAAGTCATATAACAAGACAGAATGGTTTTATGATGCTGTGTCAGGATTCATCATGCGCGGTTCGGCAAGTCAAAGTATGCAAAACCGCTATATGCAAGTTTTACTCCTCACAAAAACAGAGTCAAATTATTTACAAATGCACACTTTGCAGAAACTGGGCGATGCAACCGATGAGAATGGAAATCTGAAACCATTCTACGGCATGGTGGTTTATCAGCGCATGACGGACAACGAACTTGAGGCAACCAAGAAAGCTTATGGTTACAATGCAAACGTAAACTATACGATAGACTCTGAACATAACAATAATAATATTGTCTCGCCGTTATATAATAAAAACAATAAAAAATCAATAGATGAAAGCATTGTTAGTCATCATAATGAATTTGTGCCTACACGTAACTTATGCACAAAAACCAGATACAACTAAAACATTTATTCAAGGCAAAGAACTTGGTGAAGTTGTTGTAAAGTCATCTTATCTTACAAGAGAAGGTGATCATATCCTTGCTATTCCAACAAAAGAGCAACGTAAACATGCAGTAACTGGTTATGATCTGTTGAGCAATCTCATGATTCCGGGAGTGTCTGTTGAGCGTTCGACTGGAAGTGTGACAACTCCCAATGGGGCTGCGACTCTCTATATAGATGGGCGTGAAGTTGATTTTCGAGAGGTACAGTCTTTAAGACCGAAGGACGTTTCTCGAGTGGAATATTTTGATGTGCCGACTGGTAAATATGCAAAAGATGCATATGCTATAAACATAATAATGAAACCACTCAACAATGGTGGCTACACGCAACTTGATGCGTCTCAGAATGTAGGCTATCTCTATGGTGATTACAATCTTATTTCGAAATTTGTCACAGGAACCAAAAGCTTTAACCTTTGGGCTGGATATTCTTTGGAAAATCCAAAATCGTCTATGGACGAGAATGAGACTTTTATTTTCCCTGATTATCAACTGAATAGACTACAGCATTACAATAATGCTGACAATAGGCAAACGGAAGAATATGTACAGGCATCAATCAGCAACCGAGGAAGAAAATATATTTGGATGCTTAGAGGTGGTATGGCATGGAATGCCTCAAAAAACGGTGTCAATAATGGAATGACGGAGTATTGGAAAACTGCTGCTGCAATCAAGAACGGTAGCATTTTGGACATTAACACAAGAAACAAATCTTATCGTCCAAGTGTTTATTTCTATGGATTACATACATTTTCTAACACAAAATCGTTGGATTATGTTTTTGATGGATATTATTCTCGAAACGATTATGACCGTCTCTATAACGATGATAATGTGTCTTTTCGTTCACTTGTCAAGGAAGATTATTATTACATCAAAGCGAATGCAAACTATTCTATGGCGTTCAGTCATAGAAATAGATTGGCTTTCAGTTTATACGAGTTCATGAGAATTAGTGATTCCGAATACATTGGGACTTCTGCATATAATCAAAATTTGCATTCGTCCGAAACCATCCTTTTTGCAGACTATTCCCAACGTTTAGGGAGTTTTTTCTTTGATATTAATCCTGGACTGTCATTTCTAACATATCGTTTGGAGGGGATGAAGTCAATCAATCATCTTACTCCGAGACTTCAAGCAAGGGCTACTTATAGGATAGATAAAGTACAGCAACTTCAATTTATGTTCGCTTTGGGAAACACCTATCCGAGAATAAATACGATTAACAATGTAGAACAGCAGATAGATCCTATCATCATTCTCAAAGGTAATCCGAATATGGATAATTCCATTCTTTTGAATCCGCGATTAAGCCATACCTTGAACCTTAACAAATTCGCTTTGCAAACGGGAGTGTCATACTTTTACCAGAATCATTCGATTATTTCGGATTACTATATTCGAGACGGGCATCTTATTAGCACTTTTAGAGATGACTGTATCTATCATCGTCCCAGTGCAGATATGTCTATAACCTATAAACCTTCTGGTACACTTAATATGAAGTTATCCGGTCAATGGGTTGAACATTTAGTTCGAGGAGGAGCTGAGCATCGTAATTTGTCTGCATTCTCTGGGACTGCTATGATAAACTACTATGTTCGGGATTTTTCTTTTGGTGCATCCATAGCGTCACCGTCAAGAGATTTGATAGACAGCCAGATTAACAGAAAGACATTTTGGCGGTATCAACTATCGGCTATGTGGAATCATGGGAATTGGGCTATCGAAGCTAATGCAAACAATTTATTCATGATGAAGAATAACATTGTAGATGAATTATCTGCATCATATTATTCTTTCAAACAAATAGATCAAAGTCGTAGTTATAATCAGTATGCAAATCTGAAAATTGTTTATAGTTTTGACTATGGCAAGAAGACATCAAAGTCACCAGATTACAAACATCAAAATAGTGAAAGTGCAATCTTAAAATAAGAAGGCAAAGACATAATCAAGTCATTGGTAACATGTTCATGCGAAATGCAAATTAAAAATTGCATTCAAACAGTCAATTATAATTATATTTTCACACATATATAAATATTTAAAATTACGAATTATGAAAAAAATTAAAACAAGAATCGGGATTCTCTTCATTTTGTTAACAGTATTTACAATGTTTGCAAGCTGTTTAAATGATGACGATGAACCCAAAGACAAGCAGAAGACTGTAACACTATATGTTTCTGCCACAACAGGAGAATGTACCGGTATGACGGGTACACCACACGAATGTATGTTGATAAAAGAAAAGGGAGAAAAGACTTGGGATCCATGCGAGTTCAACGGAATTGAAGGCTTTACATACGAGAAAGGATACGAGTACGAACTTTTGGCTACGAAGACCATATATGCCAATCCACCAGCAGATGGATCAAGCTATGACTATACTCTTATAAAAGTGGTGTCAAAAATGGCAAAGGGAAATGAGTAGTAGAGAGTTTTAATTGTATCAAATCAAACAATGAAAAATAAAACATCTATAATAATTGTAGTTTGGGGAATAGCGGTATTATGTACACTATTCTTGAGTTCATGCAAGCGACCAGAGGTCTTAGACAATAGTACTCTTGTAAATAGCGCAAGAAACGTGGCTTTGACCTTTGGTCCTGCGTATGTTCCATTTTTTAAAGAGGCTAACGTATCGGATGTTCAAGTTTTCCAAAAGGAGGATTATGGGGACAGCTTTCCTGAAATAAAAAAAACAGATAGGAAGAAAGTACTATACTGTAACTTTTACATATGATAGTACTGCCGTTAAATTTGATTTTGGATTTGCAGCAAGAGTCAGAATATGGAAAGATACAGGGGAACCATTAGATGTTATATTTGGTAATGGTTGGGGAAGAAATTTTCTATTTAAAACCTTTGTAGAGCAAACCAATCACTCACCAAATGACTATGAGAAAGTGGCTTCTGACTCTATTGTTAAAGTACCATTGCAAACTGTACATGAACCAGAGAGTATTTGGAATTCCAATGCTGACAACAAACAAGACAGCCTATCAACGAGAGACTTTCTAACAAATACAGAGAAAGAGAAAATAAAAGAATTGGCTTCACAAGTTCCAGACAGCATAAGAAATCGTTTTGCAAGTTTAGTGGATAAATGGAACATAGCAATAGATCATAATCCTAAGACGCGATATAGTGCAAGCACATATTCATATGCAAAATTGCCTGAGTTCATTCCTCTCAAATCAATGGGAAAACAAATAGTTCCATTAATTATGGAACGAATGATAAACCCTTCCGATTTTTATTTTCTTGTTCTTTATGAAGCTGTTCTGGAAGGAAATGAAACGAAAGACGATTCTAAGTTTAGCGGAAGCGAACAAATCAGAGCTATAAGGTGTGTAAAAAAATGGCTGGAAAAACAATAAAGGGCAATTACTTCTTCATAGCTATCATAAAGAAAAAGTGTCCGCGATGTCAGACGAGTAGTATCACGGATACGGATGAATAGTTGAGAGTTTGATGAAAGTTAGTATCCTGAAACATTGTTGATGCACGGACAAGCCCTTGCGCTGTCGAAGACGATGCGAATGCCGTTGGTCTTAATCTTGTCGAAACGAAGGATGCGCTTTCTTTGGGGTCACTCTCGCATACCGCTGCGTCATCTTCACATCCTTATGACCGAGCATCTTGCAGATGGTCTACATCGGCACACCTGCCTCCAGCGTAATGAGGCTGGCGAACGAGTGTCGTCCCGAATGGTAGAAATAGGTAAGTCCGTACTCTTTTCCACAAGCACATCGAAAGCCTTTTGGATGGAAAGCAACAACTGCTCGATGTCCTTGTTGGTCTCCACGGCTTCCTTGCTCTTGTTCTCCTTTGGCTGCTTAGTGCTTTATGTTAATAAAAGTACAATCACAGCAATAATACTATTGATTTTACGTTCTTTTCAAAGAAAGGGGTTGTGTGATAGTAGTTTAAAGGCTAAAAGCACTACCTTTGCATACAATAATTTAACAAGAGACAAGAATATACAAATTCTTGGAAATCAAATATTAAAAAGAATGGGAAGATATGATGCAAAAAATAAAAGATACGAACCTCTTATTGAAGAGTAGAAAACGATTCCTTCTTATCATTGCTGTGGTTATTCTAACTATTGCATATATGACAAGTACATTTTCGCATAAAAAAGTGGAAATTCGTTTATATGGGTATTGGAATATGGTTCTTGACAGTCTTGTTATAAATAGAAATACAAAAATTGAGTTTAGTGTTGTCAAAGAGATACGCCATTATGTTATGGTATGCAAGAATTGTGGAGAACGCATTCGTACAGCTCCAAAAACTTTCGGAAAAATACACGTGAATACGGAACTATAAATCAAAATAATATGAGAATAAAAAAAATATTGCCTTTTATACTATTGGTATTCTTATTTATTTCATGTGAAAAAGAAGACTTTGAAATAGAAACCAATAATCAAAGAACAGTTTTTATGTATCTCCCATGGTCAACAAATCTGACAAGTTATTTTTATAATAACATTTCTGATATGGAAGAAGCTATACAAGAAAAAGGATTAGAGAATGAAAGAATTATAGTGTTTTTATCTACAAGCCCTTCTGAATCGGAGATGTTTGAAATAACTTTAAATAACGGTTCGTGTAAAAGGACTATCTTAAAAGAATATGTAAATCCCTCTTTTACCACAGAAGCTGGTTTGACAGAGATTCTCGGAGATATGAAAACATTTGCTCCTGCTGAAAGTTATTCAATGATTATCGGTTGTCACGGCATGGGCTGGCTTCCTGTTGTACAAAGCCGTAGCAAAGCGAAGGAAGATTTTGTTTATCATTGGGATTTTGAGAATGTTCCTATGACACGTTTTTTTGGCGGATTAACAGCAGAATACCAAACAAACATAAGCACTCTTGCTCAAAGCTTATCTAATAACGGATTGTCAATGGAGTATATTCTATTTGATGATTGCTATATGTCATCGTTGGAAGTTGCCTATGAGTTACGCCATGTAACCAACTATATGATTGCCTGTCCAACAGAAGTGATGGTCTTTGGTATGCCATATTCCACAATAGGCAAATATCTCTTATCAGAAAAACCAGATTACAAAGCTATATGTGAGTCATTTTATCAGTTTTATTCTAACTATCAATATCCTTATGGAACGTTGGCTGTAACAGACTGCTCTTACTTGGATGAGTTGGCAGAACTAATGAAATATATTCACTCTAATTATTCTTTTGATAGTACACAAGCTATAAATATTCAGCGTATGGATGGCTACTCCCCTGTGATATTCTATGATTTCGGAGATTATGTACAGACTTTATGTGGTACAGACACAGAAATATATAATAATTTCAAAACACTATTGGAGAAAGTTATCCCTTACAAAACTCATACCAAAGAATTCTACACGGCATCAAGAGGTCCTATTACAGTTGAAAGATATTCAGGAATAACAACCTCTGAACCAAGTACAAATAGCAAGATGGTAGATTACCCAAAAACATCATGGTGCATTGACACACATTAAATTATCACTCTGAACCAAGTTGTGATATAGTCCAAAATCTCCAACGAAGTAACTATCCGTGGGGGACTTGACCCTTGCACATATAAAAAGCAAAAAGAAAGCGTTATCGGAGTATTACACAAAAAACAGCTGGCTATTACATAATGAAACAACATACTTGACTGATTGGTACGCTTCTCCTACCATGCGGACAAATCCCGGTAACAAAATGACAAAGCGGACAATGTTCTTAACATGCCAACTTGTAAATGGGATGAATGATTTTCGTTTTTCGCAAGTTGATTTTATAAAATTGCTGCCAACAGTTCGTACTTTCGGAAAAAGATGTTATATTTGCAAATGAAAGAGTTATTTGACAGCATAGCAACGCAAAACGCTGAAATTCGCACTGTTGCCAAATCGTTACCTCTATTTCTCAAATAATTCGCTAATAGTTTATTTCTCAATCGGTTAAGTCAAACCGATAAAAATCTAAAATAAACTGTGTCAGGCTATAAAAGTTATAGTTAGACACGGTTTATTTACATTTCTATCCTTTCCTTTGCAGAGTATAATTCTTCCCATCCTCAGCTTACTTGTCTATGTATGATGCAACAAAATATACAATCGAAATGACCGTATAAAGGAAACACGGCAAGAATATCCAAAGCAAAGTCTTTACCCAACCATTCGACAACCAAATTCCTTCATTTCTTGACATCATATTAGACATATCATAGAAATGGCGAGTGAGGATGTCCTTATTCGCCTTTCGGTGGTCTTCAAGAAGTTTGGACTCGTTTTCAATGAGTTTCTTCCTGTTGTTGATTGCCTGTTCCATATCGGCATCATCAACCTTAGCTTTGACAGTTATGTCTTTTACTTTGCCGATGTAGGCTTCAATAGCTTTGGTGACAGTATTCGCTTTATCTGAGGCTTCACTCAATTTTTCTTTTGCTTCATGCATGGAAGCAGTAGCCATTTCAATGCCACCTTTTGCCAAAGTCAAACTATTACCAGCATCCTTGTAGGCTTGAAGCTGTTGGTCAAACTTGTCCGAAGCATTGTCTGTTTCGATATTCTTGTCAATCGAGTTCTCGAAAGATCCGAAATCCATATCTGAGATTTTACTTTTACCTATTGGCATAATATCAGTGCTGTTGGTTGAACATTCGGTTATCTGCCATATCCTTGCTTCTTGCGAGGTCTGCACAGTCGATTAGCCATCATAGCGCAACGATGCGCCCATGACAGTTCATCCTCGTCCTTGTCACGTCCCCAACTTGAGGTAGCACCACCTCCGCCACCGCCAGACTGGGCGGCAATGGTTGTGGCAGCATCAATGTATTCAGCAAAGAGAAGAATGGCTGTCTTCTGCACATCGCCAATCTTGGCAAACACATTGTCGGCATCCAAAGCTATATTCTCGTCGATGACATCCAGACAATTCTGAGCAATATCAACAGGATAATGATGAAACTCATCCGTATAAAAGTCGAAGTGACGTATCTTTGGAGTGTTGTCCGCAGTAGGCATGGGTTTGGGTACAGTCATAATCTTTGGCTGTTGGGTATTCTTTGTTGGAGTTGAAACTGGTTTCTCCAATTCTTGATGATGTAGTTTTGCCCAAGTGCCTTCAATCTTTGAGGGCATCAGACAACGACCTTTGCCAAGTTCCGAGGACTTATAAATGGAATTGCCTCGTTTAATGGCATATCCACGCACTTGTCCTTTGCTGTCGGATTGTAGTTTGACATCATACCCCATTTGCGTGAGGCATTTTGTGTATAGTCCCCAATCAAAGTACGGCATCTTAGCCAAAACGGAAAGACAATCATTGGTTATCGCTTCCTTATTTTGGCGGCTCACCTCTTGTGCATCTTTCCAACCACGCTGTTGCCCAACCTTGGCGGCAGCGGCCATCGCTCTCTCGTAGATATAATGGGCATCATTCACGTTGCCCCTCATGTCTATGCGGTTCGCATCAATGTGAAGGTGCATAATGCCACTCTTGCTGTCATGATGGAGTGCAACTACATACTGGCTGTCTTTGAGGTTGGTTGCCTTTGCACTCTTGCGCTTCGACTTGGCTGAAAGGTCAACCGCATCAAACTCACGGATAAAGTCATCCGCCAACCTCTGCCATTCCTCCATCGTCCAACCTTGCGTTTCCTCCGAGGTTGGGGAAACCTCAATGCGTATCATGTTCCTTTTGAGCGGATGATAACGGTTCAACTTGTCCTCAAACTTCTTCTGCAAGGCAAGCATTCTTGCCCACATTGCCGTTGGGGAAATATCATCGGGCAAGAGATTGGTCTTAACAATCTCTGCCTTGTCCTTATCCACTGAGTAACGTATGGCATTTGCGCCATGACTTATTACCTTTGCTTTTGCTATCATATATGTTGTATGTTCTATTGTGTTAAGTATTTCTCTATCTCAATCATGCGGTTCAAGATCACCTCTGCGCTTGTTCTCCATCGTTTCATAAAGATTTCGCTGCGGAGAATGTTCTCACGTTCCGTAAGCGGACGTCCTTTGAGAAAGCCGAACAATTTCTGTATATCGCCCCTGGCATCCGAAAGGCTGTTCAAAGCCTCCATTTCTTTGTCAGTCAAGCGTTGTTTGGGATATTTGCCCTCCAACCGCTTGCGTGCGTATGCGCTTGTGGTCAGTCCGCAAAGAGCAGCATATTCCGCTATCTCCTTATGAAGCTGTGGTGTCAGCCTTACTATCAGGCGGCTCGTGTATTTCGGTGCTTCCTTTTCTATATTTTTCTTATTCATACCAAGTATTGCTTCTATAAAAGTGTGCAACCCAATGCGAGCTTGCGAGCGTTCAAGAAGTCCATTGGCATACGTACAAACGAAGTGCGTTTGTATGACATTGGTATTTCTTGCATAGCACTGCTATCAGAGTTTACGCACAAGCACGCTACGCATTGGGGTTGCACCAGTTCACAGACTTGTTGTATAACGGTTTTCAAATTACCCAAGCAACAGCAATTGTGGGGCATCCTCCGCTTCCATCTGTTCTTTGAAGAATTGCCTTCTGGCTTCTGCCTCCAGTTCCATGTCAGAGACGCTTGGCGGTGGAACATCTTCCTCCTCGCCATTATCGCCATTTCCTGAAGTTAGGGAAGAAAAGGAACTGTTGGCAAGTTGTGTAGGAGAAGTACCGCCATTCTTGATGGGCGGATCCTCCTTGTTAGGGAATGCGGTTGTGGAAGTCATAGTATTAGACTTGCCGGAACAGTCTCTTTGGTTGATGGGAACATAGTGAGGATTGACATATTTCTTGCAGTCAACAATCCATGCAGAAATGCAGAGCAATGTGTGAACACTTCCTCGTCTTGTCTGTACAGAAGAAAGGATGCCCAATTTGTTCATGTGGTCAAGCATCTTGGAGACGGTTTTTCGGTCACACTTCCATAGTTTGGATAGAGCCACCTCTGACATGTTCACCTCCCATAATGCGGTTGTGGATTCCCCAACCTCATTTGATGTTTCAATCTGTCGTGTCACAATCTGAATGAGTTGATAAAGGCATGAAAGACGGTTGATGCCAGCCGTGCCACCCATCAGATAGTTTACTTGTTCATTACTCAGGATAATGCTGTTGAAAATATTACTGTTCATCGTTGTTTTATCTTTGTTGTGTAAATCTGTTCATGCTGTTATGCGGAAAACTCTCTGCCGTCAAAAGAGAAACTATCGCCTCATGCCGAAGCCTCTCTCTGGCATATAATACTCCTTGTCGTATGCGATATGGTCAAGCACACGTTGCAGTCGGTCAAGTTGGGGGCTGTCAAGCACTTGTATGGCATTGATGGTAATTTTCTGTGATGCAATTCTTCGATGCTCACAGTTTCTTTCAGACATGGTTCCGTCACCGTCAGCATAGACCGAATGAAGATAGGTATTGACTGCTTCCGTCTGTTCCTTGCTTGGGTAAGCAGCAGGAAAGCGGTCGGAAATGTAGTCTACCATATTGCTGACCGCATTAGCCAACAGAGGGTCACGTTTTTGCAGACTGTTTACAAGTTCATCTTTCGTCATGATGCTATGGTCTATTGTTCATTTCATTCAGACGTTTTGCAGCCTCCAGTCTTATCTCCTCCTCCGACATGGCTCTTGCTCCTCGTACCCAGTCAAGCAAGGCTTTCTTCTCAAAGAATATGAGCTTGCCAGCAGGCTTGAAGTACGGCAACTGGTTAAGATGCGTCATCTTGTAGAGCGTGCTCTTGGCAATGCCGAGAAAGGCGGAAGCCTCTTCAAGGTTCAACACTTCCTTTGTCATATAGCAAAGGTTCTCCAACTTGTTCACTCTCGACTGAAGCTCCACTATCTTGCGCTCATGGTCGAGGTTCATCTTTAATGCGTTCTTTTCTGTCATAAATCTGATATTTTGTTTATTTCGTTATCGATTTCGGCTGCAAAGGTATATTGTTGCCAATGATATTCAAGCAGCCGTTATGGTTTATTAAAAGTGCTGATTTTCAATTCTTTGGTTCTATTTTACCATGCTACAATGTGGTAGATTGGTCGGACACTCACTTGAAATTCAGCATCTTCAAATGTCTATCGTTCAAACATTCACAAAACCAAGGATTGGACAATAAGGGTGGCAAATCTTTGGTTCTATTGCCAGTTCTCGTTTTTGAAAATGTCCATCAGAGTGCAAAACAAAATTTAACACCCGATTTTCGCAAGTCATGCTGTTTGAGGTCAAAATCGCTTGCAATAACCACATTTGGAGTACAATGGTAGGAAAATGAGTTGTGAATGAGAGAAATAGGGATTTCCCCTCGTTTTTCAAGGGACAAATTTGTACCTTTGCAAACGAAACAGAGGTATTCCACAAGGGATATTTCGGGCGAAGTGTTCTTGACTTTATTTTTCCGTGGTTTTGTCCCGTTTTTGTCCCTCGCTGATTTTGTGTCACGAGACAAGAATTTATAAATGACTGATTTACAGCGACTAAAATCGTGTTTTGGATAATTGGTAACGGCAACCACCAGAACGGCCCCTGCGAACCCGTAAACGTCGCGTCCGTGAGGAACTCGTTCGTTTGAAAAATCACATCGTCAATCTCCTCCTCAAGAAGATTGATACCGAAATCAGTGAGTATATTTCCGTCTGCCATTTGCCGTCTGTCTTTTTAGTTTCACCTGTTTACACTCTCTTCACCGTCACCCCCGGAACTGCCGCCCGACTGTGAGCCACGCACCACGAGACGCGATTCGTTCCAGCGGCTCATGGCTTCCCTGATGACGCTGCCTTTGTCCAAGGTACGGTCCGAGGTCGCGTTCAGCAGGTTGCTCGTCAGGGTGGCATTCTGCCGTTTGGCGAGATAGCTGACAAGAATCTCATTCTGCTGCACCACGTCGTCGTAGATTCGCAGATACTCTTTCTTCCGCTGCGCATTGGGCATATAGGCATCCCTGGTAGCATCAATGGCGCACTGGAAAACATGATAGTATTCCGTCCAGCGTTCCCTGTCCTCCGGGGTGCCCCCGGCAGGAAGGATACGGTCGATGTTACGCTTCATCCTTTCCATCTGGCCGTTGATCTTGTCACCTTCGGCAAGCCAGGCGATATCAGCCTGTCGGTCCGCCACGTTCAGGGCCTCTATTTTCGCGCGGCTCACCAATGCCGAATCGATGGATTCGGCTTCGTCCGTCTGGTTATAGAGGTTGATGCCGGCTGTCGTGCGGAACCCCAGTTTGTTCTTTGCCGCTGCCGATTTCTTGTATTTGTTGTGTAATGCCCAGTAGTACAGTTCCGGCGTGAGGGAGCCCGCACCGGTTTCCATGACCGTAATCTGGTTCTGCTTCGGCGAGTCGTGGTTATAGGTCACATACTGCGCCTGTGCCGTTGCTGTTGCAATGATCGCAACCGTCATGAGCATGAGTTTTCTGTTCATCTTTTTTCCCTTTTATCGTTAGTAATCCAGCCTTCCGGAGTTGCGCCAACGTCCGAAGGCTCCTTCAATTATCTCCTGTTTGGTATGTTCACGGTATATCTTCGACTTCCAGTAGCCGATTCTTACCTGTATGTATCGCCAGGTCTCCATATAGGCCCGGTTCAGATGCCGTTCGATGTCGTCCAGAGACCTGTTCACGGCCTCCAGCACCATCAGCAGATCCGAAGTGGAGCAGGCCGCCGCTCCCGTGGCATACAGCGCCAGGTCGCTGACCGACTTGTAGAGTTGCTCCCCGTCATGGGCTATATCCCGTATGGCTTTCTCGTTGATGGTGATGAGCAGGGCGTCGGAGGGTTCGATGCGTCCGCGTTTCAGCACCTTCTCGTGAAATGCCTCCAGCATCGACTTGTAGTCCGCTATCCGGTCACTTACCGTATTGTAGGTATTCTTTGCGTTCAATACCGTGCGTAACGACTGGTACATCACATCAATGACATCAAAGGCACGGGTGTACCGGTCAAGGTCGATATTAAGTTCCTTGTATTCGCCGACCTCCTTGCGGCTGTATTCGTGCAGCAGCTGGTTGCTGTACTCAAGGGTACTTCGGGCCAGCAACAAGCTACGCTGCTTCTTATGGTCATTGATATAGGCTTCAACGGACACCACGTCGAATGTCCATTGTGCTTTGACGACATCAGGCAGGAGTGCAAGCAGCACTATGGTTATCAGCAAGGCCCGTTTCATGGTCTTTCCTCCTTTCTCCCGCTTCGCAGGCTACGGGCGTTTTCCACCCAACGGTCATGGCATTCTTCCACGAGAGTGAGGCGTCGCCCTTCGTCCATATTCAGATCCGGCAGTACATCCTTCAGCACGTCGATGATGCTGCGCTTGTAATGCATCATCTTTTCCAGGGATACCAGGTCGGCGTATATCTGCGTAATCCGGGAATCCACTTCACGCGCGATTTCAAGACGGTCACTTGACCACAGCAGGTGGTACACCTCTCCGGTAGAGGTATCTTCCATCGGGGTGGTACGGGCATATTCCGTCGTGATCTTGCATGACGGATGCTCCCGGGCGATTTCCGCGATACGTTCATTCACGATCCGCTCTTTTTCTTCTTCCGGAAGGTCCGGGTCGAATGTCAACACGTCGGCCACATACGTGTCGGTGTATTGCGAGGTCAGTTCCCAGCTGATCTGTACAATGGCACGGTGAATCTTGATGCCAAGGAAGTATTTCGGCTTGCGTGCTATGCTGACGGTTGCCTTGAAAGTTATCTCGCCGTCTATATTCGGCATGGTCGCCTTGCGGACGAACGTGTATCCGTTCCACGAACCGCTGTCCTGCCACGACAGACTGTAGGCCGTCTTGCAGTCCTGCATGATGGCCGGGATACGGTAATAGTCGTCCGTCGGCACGTCATTGTCGTTTGCCGCTTCCTGCTTCGCATCCGCGTATTCCTTCTGTTTCTTCTGCCACTCGGCCAGTTCTGCCTTCAACTCTCCGATACGCGTCAGGTTGGCGTTGTACTGCTGCCTGTAAACGGCAGCATCCTCTACACTGGCCTCAGATATTTTCTTAAGCAGCTCCTTGTTCTCATCCTCCAGTGCCTTGATCTGTGATTGAAGCATGGCTACCTGGTTGTCTGCCTCCCGTATCAGCTCATCCAATTCCGAAAAGTCAAGTTCATTTTCCGTCACGGAGGTCTGCATGGAGCAATCCTTGGTATGGGCATTGGGTGAACCGCCGCATTTCCTGCATTTGTACTGGGTCGAACCTTGGCCCAGGGTGGCCCCGTCCGAGCAGGTGACGCTGATGGTCACGCTCTCGCATCCTTTAAGTTTGGCGGCATCCGTTGCCTGATAGTAGTTCCGCGCGTCGGAAGCTATGTAATAGACATAGCCGTCCTCGTTCTCGTTGAATTCCGACAGACGGGCATTGAGCTGCGCCTTGAAGGTCTCCAGATCCATAGTGTAGGAATCGAATATCTCTTCATACACGATTTCCTCATGGTTCCAGCTTTTCTTGACATGTATCTCGTAGGCGTAAGCCTTCTTTGTCTGCTTGCCGCCGCGGCTGATGATGTAGGCGTTCTGCCAGTAGTTGATGCTGTAAGTGTTGCCGTCATTCTGGTTGTTGAGCTGCTGTACACGGTTTCTCGACCATCCGGCATATCGTTCCGAGTTGGAGAGAGCCTGTTCCCGCTGCGAGGCATTGGGATAAAAACCAGGGTCGCTCGTTTCGAAACGGGTCCACTCACCGCCGTTCAGGATGCTGTTGTCGTCCGTGGGCGGGTAATAGTCACACAATGACACGCTGCCTTGGTCACGTCTGGCGATGTACCAGCGCTGCGTGTAATAAGTCCCGGCTTCGTCGTCTATATAGTCACTGATCCAGCCGGCAAGGTCGTAATCCCCGAACTCGAACAGGCCGGCCACGTTGTCAGGACCGCCGATCTTGTCCAGCAGCAGGTTCCCGATACCTTGTTCCGCTTCCTCGAACAGACCGGAGTAATGGTCGTACAGGTTGGCAATCTCGCTGACCTTGCCCGAAAGCAGGTTATGGAACATACTTTCAGGCAGCAGGGCATCGCCGAGATTACTCGCACCGGCCGTTGCCAGACCGACACCCAGATTGTAGAGATTGTCAAGGTCGCTTTGCAGGTTCTCCCGTGTAAAGCGGTCAGGAATCCGGGAAAAATCGTCCAGCATCCGCTGCCAGTCTATACCGCCCAGTTCCGAAAGTTTCAGCAGAGGCACGACCTCGCTGTTAATCTCCAGAAAAGCGATGTCCGAGAACGAAAGTGTACTGTTTGTCACAACGCTTTCGAACTGCATACACAGGCTCTTCGTCTCATCGCACACCTTCATCAGGTAGCTGCCCCAGTGGATCGCTGTCTGCGGGGAGTGAAGCATCTGCTTTGCCACCACCCAGATTTTCGGTATGATCTTGTCGGCCACCATGTGGTAGATGCGGCGGTAATAGTAGTTTTCCGTGCTGCTACACCAGATACCGAGGTCCGAGAGTGCTTTGTGTTCCAGAAATTTGGAAGAGAAGATTCCGGCTGCCGCCACCTCCGCCGCCGTATAGTGCTTCAGGATGTCATCGACCTGCTCACGGTAGTAGCTTTCAGCCACGACCTCCGTACCGAACGCGGCTGCCATTGCCGCCACGGTACGTGCGTCATAGTTCACGCTGTAATACTGGGCGTGGACATGCTGCGTGAAGGCAAGCAGCAGAACTGCAAAAACAAGTGACAGTCGCTTCATCATGGATTTTTTCGATTAAAATCAGACAACAGTTAAAGGCGTGTCATACCTCTCAATACACGTATCAGCGCATCGGCCTCAATTACGGCGGAGTTTGCAACCAGACGGTTGCGCACGAACATCTCCTTGGCAATCTCATATCTGCGCTGTTCCCACTTCGCCTCTTCTTCTTTATCTTCCGGTGTGGTATTTCCGATACCGGCATACTTATCCAACTCCTCGTTGAACATACCCAAACGGAGGTTGTATTTTTTCAACACATCTTCTATTTCATCAATGCTTTTTCCTCCAATTCCGCGCAACCTTACCAAATCCCTTCCGGGCCATTTGCACAAGTCACGGATAGTCTTGATATTGAACCCGCGACATACCTGTTGGATGCGTAAGCCATGTTTACTTCCGAAGTCAAGTGTATCTACACTCTGGTTAATGTCTATCTTTTCCATTGTCTGCAACTGATTATTTGATTCATGTTATTGTTTTGCTTTCAGGTTCAGTACCCGTCCGGCCTCGTTGACCTTCTGGGCGAATGTCAGGGACTTGCTGATGCCGCTGGCATCCCAGTCCCGGCAATAGGCTTCAATGGCTTCCTGATGGCTGCACCGGAGCTCCCTCTTGTAGAGTTTCAGGGCTTCCTTCTCAGCACGTTCGGTCGTGTAGGTCATGTAGCATTCATGCGGCTCTTCCACGCCATACACGCCGCTTGTCGTTCCCCTTCGTATGAATACCTCCCGGAAGAACGAACGGCCGTCCTTGTTGTCCAGACGGTTGATCGTGAATATCTTCTTGCAGTCAACATCGGTGAGTCCGAGAATGGCCTTGATGGTGTCGAAACGCTCCTTGAACTTGCTCTGGTCAAGCAGCATCACCACGTCGCTGTTGTTGATGATGGCCTCTTTAACGATTTCACTGCCGATGATGTCCTGTATCTCCTGTGTCACAACGCCCACGCTGGCCCAGAACTTACGGGCCGTCTTGTGTAGGCTAAGCACCCAGCGCCTTATCATATTTCTATGGTA
>NZ_QTMW01000068.1:0-21144 GCF_003604005.1 Bacteroides sp. OF03-11BH
TCTTGCCAAAGAGATATTTACGATGCAACCTTTACGGGCGCACATAAGAATTACAAACTAATCGTCTATTTGGGTCATCTGGAAAATCCGGATTAGTTATTTGATTATAAAATTCCCAGTCTCTTTCAAGTCTTTGGGCTACATCTATGTTGGCTGTATAGCAGATGTATTTTTTATTTGCTACATCCAGAATGCCATAGGTAAGAATATCCTTTTCCTTTCCCTCCTTATTTATATATGTACTCTTGACCAATAATATCTTATATTTTCCGTCTTCCCGAGTACAGTATTCTTTATTGTTCTCAAGAGTATATGTGCCGGAGACATCTGTAAAATCATTGGAGGCCATTTCTACGATAATCTGTTTGGGCTCTCCTGTTTCCGGAGTGTCTGTCGAGTCATTGTTGCATGCGGATAGCAAGATGGCGGATAAGAATAATAGTTTAAGTAATTTCATCTTTATATTTTATTTGTTTTTGATCCTTTTTTTAGTCTAGTATATTATTTATAGTGCAAATGTACAGTTTTTGTGTGATATAAAAGCGGTAATGAGTAAAATAAATGTGTTTCATATTCTTGATATTTACATTCATAATCCTTAGATAGTCAGTCATGTATTTTGCTTTGCATTTTCTCAAACCTAGTTAGTTATTATTGTATGTAGTTGCATAATTTAGCCTAAATAGAATGAAAAAGTTGATTTAAATAAAAGGATTCTCGTGAGAAATGCTAACTTTGTAGATATGAAAAAGTAAGGAATGATATTCTGTAGTAGTATGTTCATAGCTTTCCAGATGTAGACATTTGACGATAAATTATATTAATCCCAATAAATATAAATAAGAATGGAAGAAGCTAGAAAAAAGAAATGGGGTAGTGTTGCGCTGATTATCGGAGCTATTGCTTTTATCATTATTATGATTTACTTTACAGTTATTTCAAGTCTCAACATGTAAAACAGATCATTATGGCGTTGAAAAATTAAAGCTTGGACATTTCGTTTGAATCTGTCCAAGCTTGTTTTTTATGGTTCCGGATGATTGACCGGCAATATGGTAACGCTTTCTCTTTAGCTTCTTGAAACCTGAAGTCCCTTATCAGAAAGAGTCATTTCTACAAAACGAGCACGAGGATTGGGGGCTTGTTCCGTCAGTATCCGTCGGATTTGTCCGGCTGCTTGCGGGTCTTTGGCTACCATATATAAATAGCCTCCGCCACCTGCACCGGGGAGTTTGTATCCCAGGGTGTAATCCTTGATTTTTTCGATAATGGCTGCTACTGCCGGTGGATTGGTTCCGCAGTCTAATGCCTGGTTCTGTATCCAGGTTTTGCCGACCAAACGACCGAAACTCTCGAAATTACTTCGTAAAATGGCTTCACTCATATCCATTGCATGAGCTTTCATTTCGGCCAGCAAGCTTAGATGCGGACCGGAATTGAGGAACATGGAACTGACGATCTCTGCCAAAATACTTTTAGCAGTACGAGTAATTCCCGTATAATATAACAGATGACAGTCGCGGTAATCAGGATGAACAAAGAACTGATCGGGTAACCAGCGTACTAATGGATTCTGTTCGAAACCAGCTTCGGATTGAAGCAACTTAATACCGGAAAAGACACCGCCATATTGATCTTGCCAACCTCCTCCAGTGGTCAGGAGCTGTTCTAATACTAATGTGTAACTACATATATCATTTTTATCCCAAGCCAATCCGCAGAAATCATTGATTGCTCCGAGCACGGTAGATGCCAGTATGGAACTGGTTCCCAAGCCAGAGCCCGCAGGAATAGCAGCCAGCAGAGTAATTTCGATTCCTGAACCGAAATCTTCCAGCTGTTTAGCTAAAGAAGGATAAGATTCCGTAGAGAATGCCGGTGCAAAGCCCGCCAATGTAAGGGCGGCTTTCGGAATAGAGAATGGAGAACCTACCTTTTTATAATCTTGCAGTTCCTCGTAATTCCTTATCACTTCCATTGCACCCATGTCGATAGAGCGAAGAGTGATGTGATATTCCTTGCATGGTTTCACATATACTTGTAGCGGTGGTTGACCGTTTAGTTCGATAGCAAGATTTACAACACTTCCCCCTGAATAAAGAGAGTAGGGAGGTGTGTCCGTCCACCCTCCGGCCACATCAATACGCACAGGACTGCGTCCCCATACGATTTGATCGGAATAAACGTTGAGTATGGGATGGCTCTTTCGTTCGCTCATTACCCCCAATAAACCGTCGCGAAGCAGTTGAAAGGCTGCCTGTTCCTCTTTGGCACAATCCTTGTCTTCATGTAGTTTCATGATACGTGCACGAAGCATCCGGTTGTGTATCCGTAACATGGGGGCAGCATCTTCTTTCAAGACGTCAGGCATGCCCAGATTGAAACGTACAAATTCATTTGCGGCATCCAGCAAATCGAGTTGATAGAATACGCTCTTCTCATAATTGGCCGCCAATCCTTTCCAGTTCTCCTTGCGGAAAGCATTGCGCTGTTCGTAAAGACGCTTGAGGTTGGCGTTTGCGGATATTTCGTCTGCAGAAACTTTTTCTGCTTTCAACCAAAGTTTTTTCCCTTCTTCCAGTTGTGGCTCCGAGGTCATCCAGCGTACTAATATGCCTAAATCTTCCACAGAAGCCACTTTGGGGAAGATGGATGCCGATTGTAAATCATCTGTACGCCCTTTTATATCCTCCCAGGTAATTCCTCTATCTTCCATCCAACGGGTAAAAGGAACATTAAGGTAAGTAGTCGTTATTTTGTCCAACGCTCCTTTGAATACATCATCCAATCCATACGGACGCGCAACAAACTCATTCTCACCGATAGGAATAATGTCGATGCAAACCCCATCCGGCAAATTGATGCTCCACTGGTTTTCAGGAACTCCTGTAATAATCTGGCGGGAACCTAATTTCCATTCTTTTCCCACATGGCTATTCTCAATCCATAAATTGGCGTTGTCGGCAGAAAGAGAAACTTGTGTGATGGAATTCTGTATAAAGATAGCCGGATTTGGCTTTACTTTCCGGTGCATGATTCTTCTTTGGTCCCGTACCTTGTCCTGTATGGCTAAAGTAGAAGAAATCAGTTCGTGACTTGTGCCGTAATGGTAGAATTCTCCACCTGGCAACGGCAATATAGCTACGGATAACTGATTGATTTCTTCATCTTTCGTTTTAGGATGCTCTCCCAAAGCCAAACCATAGTCCGAGTATAAGTCATAATAAGTAATATCCTTCGTACCTTCTTTCAATGACCGTTTCATCAATACTTCTATGGCGCGGTCACTCAAAATCCAGATGCCGATATCCATCAGGAAAAGATGAGTTTTCGACAATCCTTCCAACTCTTCCAAAGAAGGTTTCTGCAACATGAAATCGAGCACCTCCGGTTTTTTCCGGTCGGAAACAAACACGCCATGATGAGTTGCCAATGAAGGATTCACCCACAGCCCGTAGCATACTACATCTGCGTTCGGAATATCCTGAAGCGGTTTTTCCGAACGGATATATACGTCTCCGCTAGCAATCAGCGTATTCAGACCGGCCGGAGCCTGATTCATAATACTTTCATAGAGCGGGAGCTGCAATGATAACAGATTCTGTCCCAGCTTTTGTCCTCTTTCCCAACTGAAGATCGGGATAGGAGTTAATATTTTGCCGGAAGGGCCGTAGCTGGGTAGCCGACGGCTTTGTCCGCCTGCATGGAGCAATATTTTTTTTTCGTGTCCTATCCAGTTGCTGAAAGACTCTTGTGGAGCGAATGCCTGATGGCAAGCTTGCAATAACCATGTGGTTCCGCCGCCGGAGCCTAGTTTGCTCCCTATGGGGTCTGATGTACAAAACCAATCGGTATGGTTAACTTCTTCCAGTTCGTGGAAGCAATGGATCAAATTGGGTGGTAAAGATAATAACTTTTGCATAGTAGAATCTGCGTTGGCTTAGATAGAATCTAAGCGAATTAAACTCCCGTAAAAATACTATTTATATTCCTGCTTTTCAATATTTTTCTTCTGTTTTGAAGAATAAATTTTCTTTTCAGCTTTTAGATGTCATTTTCAGTCATCATGTCCCAGGTGTCATTAAGTGCCTGCATGGATGGAAATAATAAATCAGCCCCGGCATCCAGCAACACTTGCCCGTTCAAAGGACCCGTATTGACTGCTATGGTGAAAATACCCGCGTTGTGTCCGGCTTCCACTCCTAACGGAGCGTTTTCTACTACAACCGCTTCATCCGCTTTGATCCCTCCTTTTTTCAAAGCCATCAAATACGGCTCGGGATTGGGTTTGCCATATTTTACATCGAACGCTGTAACCATCAGTTCTTTGTGAAACATTCCCGGATAGTGGTGTTCCAGCCGTTCGAGCAGGGATAACTGACCGGAGCCGGTGACCACCATCGGAATCAGCCCGTCCTTCTTCACTTTTTGCAGTAACTCCCATGCACCGGGCATAGGCTTTGCTTCGGGATATGAATTGAACAAAACACTTTTCTCCTGATAGATACTTTCTATCTCCTCCTGTGTGGCTTCTCTACCCAATTCACGTTGAAAAACAATATTGATTGTAGAGGCTCCTGTCCGTCCTTCATGCATATATGCTTCTTCGCGACTAAGAGTGAGCCCATGAGATTTCATTACTTTATGCCAGGCTTCCGAATGATAAGGCATAGAGTCAAAGAGTACGCCGTCCATGTCAAACAGGACGGCTTTCAGTTTCTTTTTCATACTTTGTACGTTGCGGAATCTTTTTAAGATGATATTTTATTTTTTATGAGCATTTTCTTCAGATCAGACACGGGAATAACTACATCGTATTGTTTCCCGGAATCCTTGCCGATATATCTGTAGGTAATATTTTTATTGTTCTCCACGCAGGTTTTTATGAATATCTGGGTGGCAGGATCGGTCTGACTTGCTAGCGTTGACACAATACCCTCTTTCACTTCAGCTGCGTTTTCTTCAATCTGGCTGATAGGACACAACTCTTCGTCCACACTGCATATATAAACAACCGATTCACCTATGATTTCGATTTTTTCGACAACGACTTCTTCACTGGCCTGCATTGGAAATTGCAGATTCGCCATTTTCAGTTGCGCTTCAAGCTTTGTCTGTCCGCTTTGTGCCGGGTCGGCATTTGTATTGATAACCTCTTTCAATTCTTCGGCAGTAAGTTCGCAAACCGCTTGTTCGCCCGACTTATTCCCTACAAATATCATGTGTAATCCGGAATTACACTTAGCCATCAATTTCAGCATTTCCTTTACATCAGCAGCCGGATTCTGAAACATCATTTTGATAGATGATTTCATGCTTTCCGGATTATCTTTCAAAATCTTAATATTGGTAATTTCCTCGTTCATGTTGAGAGTGTACACTACGTTATCCCCGTCGTAGATGATACTGGTAATATTGCCGACTTCTCCCATGTCCAGCGGACACTGTTTGTTGGCTATCCCGATTACAGTTTTGAGTTTGGCTTCCTGACAACCGGTCATGACTATCATTAGCAATGATACGCTACATAGTAGCATGAGTCCACTGGACTTCTTTAATAAATTTCCTGCCATTCTATTTGTTTTTTAAGTTTGATTCGCTTCATCTACAACTGTATACGAGGCAAAGATAACGATAAAAAATGAGAGATAAGTTAGAAAGGGAAGATAGTTGCAAATGACGCTCCCAAGCGATTAACTACATAATTATTTGCTGTTTAGAAGAATATGTGTATTTTTGTAACGTTATAAACTCGACGATAGCATGAAAAAGAGAGTATTATTGTTGCTACCATTGTTTTTAGGCGCCTGCTCTGATAGTGGGGAAAGTCCTGTTATCAAGATAGAAAAGCTTTATGCGAAGATCGAATCGGACGGTGAAAATACCAGTTCCGATGAAAAAGACTATGCGAATCAGAGGGAGGAACTGCCCGCCTTGAAAGTGGGAGATGAAGTGAAAGCCTTTCTGCTTTTGGATGGAAATGGGGCAGAACTGAAAACCTTTAAACTTCAGAATGACGATGAAGTGGATACCAAACTCTTTTATGAGCAAACAGAAGTATCTACAGAGGGAAATCTGACAGATGTGGAAAAAGGACAGCTTCGTTTTAAGGATGGGGTGTCAAAAGCCAAAATTATGGTGATTGCGACCATTAAACAGGTAGATAAGAACGGTGATGTGAAATTAGAGTTCTATCTTTCTTCCAAAGCCGAATGTGAAGGAGCACAGGAAGAAATCGGTTTGAAGACGAAAGTGGAAGATGAGAAGTAGAAGTGGTGAGCAGTAAACGGTACAACGGGCAATAAGCGGTACAATCGGAAACTGCAATCAATTGAATATAATAATGAACGGTGAACAAATCCATGTATATAGCATAGTTGTTCACCGTTCATTGTTTATAGTTTACCGTTTATAAAACGTTCTTGATTTATAGTTTTGCACGGATTGCTTTGGATTCCTCTTCATAACCCGGTTTGTCCAGCAAGGCAAACATATTCTTTTTGTATGCTTCCACACCCGGTTGGTTGAATGGGTTCACGCCCAACAAATAACCGCTGATACCACAAGCCTTTTCGAAGAAATAGAGCAGACCACCAATGTTGTATTCGCTCAATTCCGGAAGTACGATGCGCATATTAGGTACGCCACCGTCTACGTGAGCCAGCTGCGTTCCCAGTTCGGCCATCTTGTTCACTTCGTCCACACGCTTGCCGGCTAAGAAGTTCAAGCCGTCCAGATTTGCTTCGTCAGAAGGAACTTCCAGTTTGTGGTTAACTTTCTCTACTGAAATCACAGTTTCGAAGATAGAACGTTCGCCTTCCTGAATCCATTGACCCATAGAATGAAGGTCTGTAGAGAAATCTACCGATGCAGGGAAGATACCCTTATTGTCTTTTCCTTCCGATTCTCCGTAAAGCTGTTTCCACCATTCGCTTACATAGTGCAGTTTCGGGCAGAAGTTAACGAGGATTTCGATCTTCTTGCCATTCCTGTACAACTCATTGCGGGTAGCAGCATAAATAGCAGCCGGGTTTTCAGTAAATGCAACGTCCGATCCGCATACTTTTTCCATATCGGCAGCACCGGCAACCAGTTTGTCGATATCAAATCCGGCTACTGCGATAGGCAGCAAACCAACCGGAGTCAGTACAGAGAAACGTCCGCCTACGTTGTCAGGGATGATAAATGTTTTATATCCTTCTTTGTCAGCTGTAACACGGGCAGCACCTTTTTTAGCGTCCGTCACAGCAACGATTACTTTCTTTGCAGTTTCTTTACCGCGCTGATCTTCACATTGCTTTTTCAGCAAACGGAAAGCAAGAGCAGTTTCGGTAGTAGTTCCTGATTTAGAAATATTGATGACACCGAATTTCTTATCTTTCAGATATTCAGTCAGTTCGTACAGATAATCTTCGCTGATATTGTGTCCTGCATAGATCATGACAGGAGCCGTTTTCTTTTCCTGCAGCCAAGTGAAGCTGTTAGACAAAGCTTCGATTACGGCACGGGCACCCAGATAGCTGCCACCGATACCGGCAACGATTACTACTTCACAGTTATCTCTTAATACTTTTGCTGTAGCGTTCAGGTCGGCTAAGTGTTCTTTAGTGATAGAAGAAGGCAAATGCAACCATCCTAAAAAGTCATTACCTTTGCCTGTACCTTTTTCAAGCATTTCCTGTGCGGCTTTTACTTCAGCTTCGTAAGCAAAAACCTTTTCTTTGGAGATAAATCCAAATGTCTTTTCAATGTTTAAACTAATCATATCGTTCTTGTTTAAAGATTATCTAAAAGAGTCAGTCAGCAATTTAATCTCGATCATTGGTGAGATACGTTCGTATAGGATGTTATACACAGCGTCCAGTATCGGCATATTGACATGATGATGCTTATTGATTTCTTTGATACATTTCGTACCATAGTAACCCTCTGCAATCATTTCCATTTCAATTTGCGCACTCTTCACGGAATACCCTTTACCTATCATCGTTCCGAAAGTACGGTTACGACTAAAGTTGGAGTAGCCGGTCACCAATAAATCCCCCAGATAAACAGATTCATCCACGTTTCTGTTCAACGGATGCACCGTGTTCAGGAAACGATTCATTTCCTGAATGGCGTTAGAAATCAATACAGCCTGGAAGTTGTCGCCATATTTCAGTCCGCTACAGATACCGGCAGCAATGGCATACACGTTTTTGAGCACCGAACTGTATTCGATACCCGCCACGTCATCACTGACAGATGTTTTGATAAAACTGCTTCCCAGACGGCGTGCGAAGATACGTGCCTTGTCTTTATCAGGGCAGGCGATAGTCAGGTAGGAGAGTCGCTCCAAAGCTACTTCTTCTGCGTGGCAGGGACCTGCAAGGACTGCTATGTTTTCTGGTGGCACACCATATTCTTTTGTGAAGTATTCCGATACAATAACGTTGTCATCGGGTACGATTCCTTTGATAGCGGTGATGATAAACTTATCTTTTATCTTGGTTTTCAACTTTTTCAGATGCGCCTTCAGATAAGGAGAGGGAGTGACGAAGATCAGTGTATCCGATTCTTTCACAACATCGTTGATGTTGGAACTGAAAGTGATGCGTCTCGTATCAAATTTCACTCCTGTCAGATAAGCCGGATTGTGCCCTAATCGTTTAAAATCGGCAATGCGGTCGTCTCGCCGCATGTACCAATTGATAGAGTCCTCTTGGGCCAGACACATCTTTGCGATGGCTGTAGCCCAACTTCCTCCGCCCATTATCGCTATCTTGCCGGGTAATTTCATTTGTATGGATTTGGATGAAGAACTTATTAAATTTTCTGTATCCACTCAGTTACGTCGTTTACCGACGGATTGGTCAGTTCTAATTTATATTTCTTGTTAATGCCGCAGATGTCCTGGTGCAGCTTCTGCGGATTGACATCTTTCATGTCGGCAACTGTGTTGTAACCGGCTTTTTGAATCACCGGAACCCAGTCTTCTGCGATTCCCAATTCCATGTATTTGGCAGCAGCGTCTTTTTTCACTACTTTTTCCGGGCGCATTTGCGGGAAGAACAATACTTCCTGAATGGTAGTCTGTCCGGTCATTAACATCACCAGACGGTCGATACCGATACCGATACCCGATGTAGGAGGCATACCGTATTGTAAAGCGCGCAGGAAGTCCTGATCGATAATCATCGCTTCGTCGTCTCCCTTGTCGGCCAAACGCATTTGTTCTTTGAAACGTTCTTCCTGATCCAGCGGATCGTTCAATTCCGAGTAGGCATTAGCCAGCTCTTTACCGTTCACCATCAGTTCGAAACGTTCGGTCAGTCCCGGTTTAGAGCGGTGCATCTTGGTCAGCGGAGACATTTCAACCGGATAATCGGTGATGAAAGTCGGCTGGATATATGTACCTTCGCAGAATTCTCCGAAAATTTCATCAATCAGCTTGCCTTTACCCATCGTCTCGTCGATTTCTTCCATCTTCAGTTCTTTGCAGACTTGGCGGATTTCCTCTTCGCTCTTGCCGTTCAGGTCATATCCTGTCTTTTCTTTGATAGCGTCCAGAATAGGCAGACGGCGGTAAGGAGCTTTGAAGTTGATGGTTTTTCCGTCAACCACTGTTTCTGTGCTACCGTTTACTGCGATACAAATACGTTCCAACAACTTTTCGGTGAAATTCATCATCCAGTTGTAATCCTTATATTGTACGTAGAGTTCCATACAAGTGAACTCCGGGTTATGGGTTTTGTCCATACCCTCGTTACGGAAGTTCTTACCTATTTCATATACACCTTCAAAACCACCTACGATCAGTCGCTTCAGATAAAGTTCTGTTGCGATACGCAGGTAAAGATCCATGTCCAGTGAGTTATGGTGAGTGATGAACGGTCGTGCGCTTGCTCCACCGGCAATAGATTGCAGGATGGGAGTTTCCACTTCCGTGTAACCGGCTTCGTCCAAAGCATTGCGCAATGTTTTCACAACAGTGGCACGTTTCAGGAATGTTTCTTTGATACCGTCGTTCACTACCAGGTCCACATAGCGTTGGCGATAACGGAGTTCGGGATCTTCAAAAGAGTCATAAGCTACCCCGTCTTTGTATTTAACGATAGGCAACGGTTTGATAGACTTTGCAAGTACAGTCAGTTTCTTAGCATGGATACTGATTTCACCCATTTGTGTGCGGAACACGAAACCTTCGATACCGATAAAGTCACCTAAGTCGAGCAGGCGTTTGAATACAGAGTTGTACAGTTCCTTGTCTTCTCCCGGGCAGATATCATCGCGGGTGATGTACACCTGGATGCGACCTTTAGAGTCTTGCAATTCAACGAAAGATGCTTTACCCATCACGCGGCGGCTCATGATACGGCCGGCTACGGAAACTTGGCGTGGCTCCTCGTCGTCTTTAAATTCAGCTTTAATATCTGTAGAGAAAGCATTGGTTACATACTCTGCTGCAGGGTATGGATCAATACCCATCGCACGAAGCTCATTCAGGCTGTTGCGTCGAATGATTTCCTGTTCACTTAGTTCTAATATATTCATTTCGTTACGTATTAACTCAATTTTGGAGGCAAAAATACGAAACTTTTCTCATATATCCTGTAATCCACCTCTTTTTTGTATCTTTGCCGTCTCAAACTAATAGGTATGACAGGACAAAAGACACCCACTGCGTTGGGTACGGAAAAGATTGGGAAGCTTTTAATGCAGTATGCCATTCCGGCAATTATCGCCATGACGGCGTCTTCTCTTTACAATATGGTAGATAGTATTTTTATCGGTCACGGGGTAGGTGCGATGGCTATTTCCGGGTTGGCATTAACTTTCCCGCTAATGAATCTTGCCGCGGCTTTCGGCTCGTTGGTCGGTGTCGGTGCGGCTACATTGATTTCGGTGAAGCTAGGACAGAAAGATTATGATACCGCACAGCAGGTTTTGGGAAATGTGTTTGTATTAAACCTTATTATAGGTATCTCTTTTACGGTAATCGTTCTTCCTTTTCTCGATCCGATACTTTACTTTTTCGGAGGAAGCGATGAAACGGTGAAGTATGCCCGTGAATTTATGCAGGTTATCTTGCTCGGAAATGTGGTTACCCATTTATATCTGGGGCTGAATGCAGTGCTCCGTGCTTCGGGCCATCCGCAGAAAGCGATGATGGCAACAATAACGACAGTGATAATCAATGTATTGCTTGCTCCATTGTTTATTTTTGTATTCGACTGGGGAATCCGTGGGGCGGCTACGGCTACGGTTTGTGCGCAGTTGATTGCATTGGTCTGGCAGCTTCATCTGTTCTGCCGCAAAGATGAACTGATACGGTTGAAAAAGGGGATTTTTCGTTTGAAACGGAAAATCGTGTTGGATTCGCTGGCTATTGGTATGTCTCCCTTTCTGATGAATATGGCGTCTTGCTTTATTGTGATTCTGATTAATCAGGGATTAAAAGAGCATGGAGGTGATTTGGCGATCGGTGCATTCGGTATTGTTAATCGTATTGTTTTTGTCTTTATTATGATTGTATTGGGACTAAACCAAGGGATGCAGCCCATTGCGGGATATAATTTTGGTGCGAAGCTCTATCCTCGTGTGACGGAAGTACTGAAAGTAACCATTTGTTGTGCAACTGTAGTGACAACGATTGGTTTTCTGATCGGTATGTTTATTCCGGAAATCGTATCTTCCATCTTTACTTCGGACGAAGAGTTAATCAGCATTGCTTCTAAAGGTTTTCGTATTGTGGTATTTTTCTACCCGATTGTTGGGTTTCAGATGGTAGCTTCCAACTTCTTCCAGAGTATTGGAATGGCAAGTAAAGCCATTTTCTTGTCGCTGACGCGGCAGATGTTATTTCTCGTTCCCTGTTTATTGATTCTACCTCACTATTATGGACAAATGGGCGTTTGGGCCAGTATGCCTGTGGCAGATTTGGCGGCTAGTCTTATATCCGGAGGAATGTTGTGGTGGCAGTTCCGGCAGTTTAAGAAAGTTACTGTTTGATAAGTTTGTTCCGATATTCTTTAGGAGATATACCGACATACTGCTTGAAATATTTCCCGAAGAATGATTGTGTGGGGAAGTTGAGTTTGGTTGTTATTTCCTTAATACTTAAATCGGTATTATCGAGCAGATATTTAGCTTCTGTAATGACATTCTGTATGATCCACTGCAAAGCACTGCTCCCTGATTTCTCCTTGATGACAGAAGAAAAATATCGGGCGGACAAGCATTGCTTGTCTGCATAAAAAGTAACATCACGTTCCTGACGATAATATCGATAAAGGGTAATCATGAAATTTTGGAAGATTTTATCCTTTTTATCCTGTGGCAGTGGTGTTTGGGGTTCGTTACTGAAATAAATGTTTAATAACTCATAGCATATCACCTGTCCCCAGGATTTGATTAATTCAGAAGTTAAATGTTGTTTCTGTCGGGAACTGTTACAAATATTCTCCCTGTTAATTCGTTTTTCTACAGATTTGAGCAAGTTCTCTACAAATGTATATTGCTCTTCAGAGAGCGACAGGCAGGGATTTTCCCGCAAATAAAGCAAATTTTCCGAGTTAGCTACTTTGTTTACTATTGGTATGACATAATCCAGGTCGACCTCTATCATGATTCCTTCCAAGTCTGCGCTTCTTTGGCGTATCTGTAGAAGGTTGGCTGCTGTATATATGAAAAGATTCCTTTTGTTAATCTGATATGGTCTACCTCCCAACAGGATTTCCGCCTGTCCTTTCTGGCAGAGGAAAAGTCCGCATTGGTTGAATTCGGAAATAATGCATCCTTCTTTCATGGAAGTATCTTCCGGAGATATTATAACATACTTGAATGGCATCAGTGGTTCCATATTCCTTTTCGTTGAAATGAATTTCTTTACAAAGTAATAAACAAATAAATACAAATAGCAAACTATTTCGGCTTTTTATCTTAGGTAACGTACAAATAGAACAATGTTTCGTCTAAATCAACCTTTCTCCTCATGTTTGCTTGGGATACTTTTGTGGCAACTAACTAATAAGTGAAAATATGAGACGATTAGACTTCTTATTAACAGGATTTTTAGCAGTTCTGTTGACTTCGTGTGGGCAACGTGTACAAAACACAGACAGTAAGCCGGCAGTGAAGATTGATACCGTACTTTCTGCCGACAGACAAATAGCTTTGCAGTTTCCGGGTCGAGTGAAAGCGGCACAGGACATAAGTCTGTCTTTCCGGGTGAGTGGTACTATTCAGTATATGCATGTAAATGACGGTGCCTATGTGCGTAAAGGGCAATTATTGGCAGAATTAGATCCGACAGACTATCAGATTCAGCTGGATGCGGCAGAAGCAGAATATCAAAGTGTGAAAGCGGAGGCGGAACGGGTGATGGCACTTTATAAGGAAAATGTGACAACACCGGATGCTAACGATAAGGCCGTGTACGGATTGAGACAGATTACCGCCAAATATAACCATGCTAAAGACCAGTTGGCATACACCCGTTTGTATGCTCCTTTTAGCGGATATGTGCAGAAACGTCTTTTTGATTCCCATGAGACGGTAGCTGCCGGTATACCCGTCGTTTCCATCATCAGTGAGGGAAGCCCGGAGGTGGAGATTAATCTTCCGGCAGTGGAATATATTCGTCGACAGCAGTTTACCCGCTACTATTGTACATTCGATATTTATCCTCATCAAAGATATGCTTTGGAACTGATTAGTGTCACCCCTAAGGCAAATGCCAATCAGTTGTACACCATGCGGCTTCAACTGAAAAAAGAAGATAAACAGGCAGTTCCATCGCCCGGCATGAATACAATGGTAACTATCGAATGTAGTGAAGGAGATGTGCGTAACCTGTCGGTTCCCGGTGGAGCGATTCTTCGTGAGAACGGGCGTACGAGTATCTTTCTTTATGATGCTTCCAGTCACGCTATTCGCCGTTGTGATGTGACCGTCACCCGTCTGCTTAGCGACGGCAGATGCCTGATTACTTCAGACGGAGCGAATCCCGGTGATTTGGTTGTCGCTTCGGGGGTGCATCATGTAAAAGAGGGAGAACAGGTGGAACCGCTTCTTCCGGCTGCTGAAACCAATGTGGGAGGACTGCTATGATTGATATTAGTAAATGGGCATTTGAGAACAAGAAGTTAATCTACTTCCTGATTGCCGTACTGATTGTAGGAGGAGCTTATTCCAGTTATGAAATGAGTAAACTGGAAGACCCAGAAATAACGGTAAAGCTTGCCATGGTAGTCACCACCTATCCCGGTGCGTCTGCGCATCAGGTAGAATTAGAGGTGACGGATGTACTGGAGAAGAATATTCGCTCCATGGGGAATATAGATAATGTGGAAAGTTATTCCTACAACGATCTCTCCCTGATTCAGGTAGAACTGAAAACGACTGTCAAAGAGACGGACGTAGAACAATGCTGGGATCTGTTGCGTCGTAAAGTGGCGAACGCACAGGCAGAACTTCCCGAAGGTGCCAGTCCTTCTATTGTAAAAGATGATTTTGGAAATGTTTACGGAATGTTTTTCGCTTTGACGGGTGACGGACTTTCCGATAGGGAACTGTCTGATTATTCAGAACTGGTGAAACGTGAAGTCAGCGAACTGGATGGGGTGGAACGCGTCGACTTATACGGTAAACGTCCCGAATGTATTAATATCTCTCTTTTGCAAGACCGGATGGCTAACTTGGGTGTGAAACCCGCCGAAGTGCTAGCCACATTGAACGGACAGAACCAAACGACTTATACTGGTTACTATGATAATGGCGATAATCGTATCCGGGTGACAGTCAGTGACAAGTTTAAGACGGTGGAGGATATCGGTCGTATGCTGATTCAGGGACATGATGCCGATCAGTTGCGGTTGAGTGATATAGCCCGTATTGAGAAAGATTATGAAGATCCTACCCGCAACGAATTGTTTTATGACCGTCAGCGTGCGATAGGAATAATGGTGGCCGCTTCTTCGGATGCCGACATTATCAAAGTGGGGCATCAAGTGGAAAAGAAATTGGAGCAACTGAAAGTCGAACGCCTTCCAGCAGGAGTAGAGTGTCATAAAGTTTTCTATCAGCCGGAACGCGTAGGCAGTTCGTTGGGGACGTTCATTCTTAATCTGATAGAATCTGTGATTATCGTAGTTGTTATTCTGATGATTGCTATGGGATTTAAGAGCGGGGTGATTATCGGTATCAGTTTGGTAGTGACGGTATTCGGTTCCTTCCTGTTCCTTTATTTTATGGATGGTACGATGCAGCGTGTTTCATTGGCCTCGTTCGTGCTTGCGATGGGGATGCTGGTGGATAACGCGATTGTTATCATCGACGGTATTTTGGTAGATTTGAAAGCCGGAAAGAGTCGGATGGAGGCAATGACTGCCATCGGACGGCAGACAGCGATGCCTTTGCTGGGAGCTACTCTGATTGCCATCATCGCTTTTCTTCCTATCTTTATGTCTCCTGATACGGCAGGCGTTTATACGCGCGATTTGTTTATCGTACTCGCTGTTTCCTTATTGCTTAGTTGGGTGCTGGCTTTGGTGCACGTCCCGTTGATGGCTGACCGGATTTTGCATCCGGAAATCTCTGCGGCAACTACTGCTGCCGGAAAACGTGTGTATGAAGGAAAGATTTATGCTGTGCTCCGTTCATTGTTGACATTCAGTCTGGCGCATCGTTGGAGTTTTGTGTTTACAATGATTGCTTTGGTATTGCTTTCGGCTTTCAGTTATCGGTTTATGAAGCAGGGCTTTTTCCCGGATATGGTCTACGATCAGCTTTACATGGAATACAAATTGCCGGAAGGGACTAACTCCACTCGTGTAGCACGTGACTTGGAAGAAATCGAAGTTTACCTGAAAAAGCGTCCGGAAGTTACACACGTCACTGCTTCTATCGGTGGTACACCTGCCCGTTATAACTTGGTGCGTAACGTAGCCAATCCTTCCTTATCTTACGGTGAACTGATTATCGACTTCACCTCTCCGGACGATTTGGTGGATAACATGGCGGAAATTCAACAATATCTTTCACAACATTATCCGGATGCTTACGTAAAGATGAACCGCTACAATCTGATGTTCAAAAAATATCCTATTGAAGCGCAATTTACCGGTCCTGATCCTGCTGTTTTGCATCAGTTGGCAGACAGTGCCCGCAAGATTATGGAGAATTGCCCGGATGTTTACCTGATTACCACGGACTGGGAACCGCAAATTCCGGTACTGACTATTGAATATGACCAGCCTGCGGCACGTGCTATCGGATTGAGCCGTAATGATGTAAGCCTATCTCTACTGACCGCTACCAGCAGCATCCCTATCGGGTCTTTCTACGAAGGTATTCACAAAGATAATATCTACTTGCGTTGCCTGGACGAACACGGAAATCCGATTGAAAACCTGGACAATACGCAGATATTCTCGTCTCTTCCTTCTCTGAACGGTTTGCTGACACAGGAAATGATGATGAAACTGAAGACAGGAACACTATCAAAAGAAGAACTGGTGGAAACGTTGATGGGAACAACTCCGTTAAAACAAATCAGTAAGCGGATTGATGTGAAGTGGGAAGATCCGGTGGTTCCCCGTTATAACGGGCAGCGTAGCCAACGGGTGCAATGTTCTCCTGTTCCGGGGGTAGAAACGGAGAAGGCGCGGCAATCCATTGCCACGCAGATTGAACAGATTCCGCTGCCTGACGGATATCGGCTTCAATGGCAAGGCGAGAGGAACGCCAGCACAAAGTCTATGCAATATCTGTTCAAGAATTTCCCGTTTGCTATCATTCTGATGATATCCATTCTAATCATGCTGTTCAAAGATTACCGGAAACCGGTTATCATCTTCTGTACTATTCCGCTGGTATTTGTCGGTGTTGTTGCTGTAATGCTGCTTACCGGGAAGACATTCAACTTTGTGGCTATCGTCGGTACATTGGGGTTGATCGGTATGATTATTAAGAACGGTATTGTCTTGATGGATGAGATCACTTTGCAAATTAATCAGGGAGTAGAACCTGTGACGGCATTGATAGACAGTTCGCAAAGTCGTCTCCGTCCCGTGATGATGGCTTCGCTGACTACGATTTTGGGAATGATTCCATTGTTGCCGGATGCCATGTTTGGTTCGTTGGCGGCTTCTATCATGGGTGGGTTGCTGTTCGGCACGTTGATAACGTTGCTTTTTATCCCGATTTTGTATGCATTATTCTTTCATATAAAAAAGACAGACAAATGAAAAAAGAAATTCTTGTAGCCATTAGTGTAGCGGGTGTATTGTTCGGCCTGTCGGTTTCTCTTGCCGCGCAAGAAAAACTAAGTCTGGCGCAATGCCGTGAAATGGCACTGAAATATAATAAGGATATGGCTGCCGCTAATAAGCAGACGGAAGCAGCCCGATTGATGTCTCTTAGTTATAAAGCCAATTTCTTCCCTAATTTTACAGCCAACGGAACGGGTATTTATAGCACAGCGGATGGAAGTCTCGGAGTTCCGGGAGGAAACCTTCCGGTTTTCCTGCCCAATCCTGCTACCGGAGAACTGGTATCGAGCGGTTTCGCTTATTTTCCCGGATTGAATCTGGATTATAAGGTCGGAACTGTTTACTCGGGCGGTATACAAGTGGAGCAACCTCTTTATATGGGAGGAAAAATCCGTGCCGCCTATAAAATGTCACTACTGGGAAAAGAAATGGCACACTTGAACGAAGCCTTAACTACTTCGGAAGTTATTCTGAATACAGATAAAGCATACGTGCAGTTAGTGAAAGCCAAGGAAATGAGAAAAGTGGCGGAAAAATATCATAACTTACTAACGGAACTTTTCAAAAATGTGAAGAGTGCTCACCGACATGGCATGAAACCGCAAAATGATGTACTGAAAGTGCAGGTGAAGCTCAACGAGAGTGAACTTTCTTTGCGAAAGGCTGATAACGCCCTCCGTCTTGCGGGTATGAATCTCTGTCATTACATCGGACGCCCTTTGACAGCACAGATTGATATATCTGATGATTTTCCGGAAGTGGAGCAGGAATGGAAAGTGCAGGTTTCTGATATTACCGCCCGTCCTGAATATGGAATCTTGAACAAACAAATAGCCATTGCCGAGCAGGAAGTAAAGCTGAATCGTAGTGAACTATTGCCGCGTATCGGCGTCAGAGGTAGTTATGATTATCTTCACGGATTAGAAGTCAATGATGAAACTTTGATGAAAAAGGGTGCTTTTTCCGTATTCCTGAATGTCTCTGTCCCTCTGTTTCATTTTGGCGAACGTACCAATAAAGTAAAGTCTGCCAAAGTGAAGTTGGAACAAGCTCGTCTTGAACAGGAAAATGTCAATGAAAAGATGTTGCTGGAGTTGATGCAAGCTGCCAATAATCTGGATGAGGCCCGGTTGGAAACGGAGCTTTCCGAACGTTCGCTGGAACAGGCAGAGGAGAATATGAAAGTCAGTGGTAAGCAATATGAAGTGGGACTGGAAACTCTTTCGGATTATCTGGAAGCACAAGTGCTTTGGCAGCAGGCTTATCAGACGAAAGTGGATGCCCATTTCCAATTGTATGTGAATTATGTGGCTTATTTGAAAGCGGCAGGACAACTGCAATGATAAAACCAGTATTCTGGACATCCTTATGGAATGTCCAGAATACTGGTGATGATTTGTACCTGTCGGGGAGTAAAAGTTCGTGTACGCGGATGATAACCTGTGGCAGTCAATAACCGGAGCAGTTCTTTATTTATTTTAATCCATTTGGTGAATATGCGTATGGCGCAACGGGGTGTAATGTTCGGATTGTACATACAAGCCAATTCCTTTTTCTTATAAGTTTTAATGCGAAACGGAATTTCTTCCTCTTCTGATGGCAATTCTTTCATGTTGATATTTTAATGTTTTAAGATGTTGTAAAGATACAAAATAAAAAAGGCGTTGTCAAGTCTTTTACAGGAATACTTTGGGAAACAGTATCCGCCCGTAGGCGGGTACTGTTTTCCTGCTTTTAAAGGCTGATGATTAGTCTTATGCTGCCGGGTCCGGTGCTTCTCCTTTGCCGTCATCCGGGTTTGGATTCGGGTTGGGATCCGGTTGCTCCGGGCTGATGGAACCATCATCGGAAGCCACCGCTTTTTGAACACTGACTTTACTTAGCATCTCTTTGAATTTGTAGCCCGGAGTGAAAATGATTTTCACTCTGCGTATCGTATCGCTATCTACCTCTTTTTCAGTATCCTGACTTTCGCAATTCATACCAGGACGGAAGCATCCGAAATCTCCTAATTGAACAGAGATGCCTTTTCTAAGGTTGAGATTCAATGTATCGATCAAAGCATCGAGTACAAATTTTACCGCTCCACTGGGGACCATTCCTACTTTGGTGATTTCCTCGCACAAATCTCTGAAATCCACCGTATTGGTGATTACATTTTGTGCTACATACTTTTCAGCTTTAGTTTTATCAAAGCCGAATGTTCTTTTTTTAATGACGTATCTAAGTGCCATAGTTTTTTGTTTTTTTTAATTAGTTACTTTACTTATCAATTCTCTTTGTGATCACGATGCAAAGATACTATGGGCACTTTCCGGGGAGGTGCTTTAACGATCCTAGATGTACGTACTTTGATTCACTTTTATTTATTTTGTTTGTATGATTCTGATTTATAGATTCTTAGATGTTCTACTTTAATAGCCATTTCCAAATAGGGAGTATTTCAATCAGTTTCACGATACTCAAATGTTCTTGATAATCATAAAATATGCCGAAAAACGATGAACGTTGCAAGAATAAACACTATATTTGTACATATTACACTAAGATAATAGAGGTATAGTATGCTACATTCAAGCCAATCAGCCCCCGTTGTTGATGGCAAAGTCATGGAGTTTGTGATTTTTGCCATTGAGAGTGCCGCCCAGAAGTTGGGTATTCCGGCTCCTACTCTCTATAACCGTTTGGAAAAACTGAATCTTATCCGTCAATACCTGATAAGTGGATATGACATGCTTCACACCCAGAGTCGTGAGTACATAGCCGATACGTTGGTAGAAGCTCTTGAAAACTGGGAAGCCCATTATAAAGAAAAAGGAGAATCTGTATGAAGGTCTATCATGGTAGTACGCAGGCCGTAGAGTATCCTTTGGTCGGTGTCGGACGCGAAAACCTCGACTTTGGTAAAGGATTCTCAATCAACGTCTCATTGACGAGTGTCTCTCTTTCAAAGAATATGTAACAATAAAATAAACTGCGTTTATGATAGATGTATTAGTATGGAATAAATACACTCGTGTGGTGATGCAATTAGCGGAGCGTTTGAATATTTCTCCCGAAAAAGCATTGCACTTGTTCTATAATAGTAAGGTATATGCATTGCTTCTTAATAAACAATATCCGCTTATAACGTTGAGTGATGCCTACATCACTGATGAAATCATACTTGAGTTACAACAGCAATAATCTTGTTGTGGCTCTTAATTCTGTGTTCCAAGAGTTTATACCTTTATATATACAGTCAACTTTCCAACCCCTTCTTTCCGTATTATTCCGTCAGTGATAAAGGAATTTAATTCTTCAATAGCTACTTTTTTATTTCGTCCTGTCAGATGGCTATAATCTGTCCGGCTGATGAATAGGTGATTTTCCAAATATGTGTTGAGGCGCTCGCGACACGTCTCACGGGAGATACTATTTTTCTTAGGGCGTGTGATAGACTCTCCTCGTTGCAGCCTCATTTTGTCGCCTACTTCTTTCTTGAATGGACGACTTGCGCGGAAATTAATATTTTTCATTTGAACAGACGCTGCCCGAATTTCTTTTTTATCTTTAACCGGCGGACATTGCAACGATGTAGAGAAGAATCCGAAGTTTCCCATTTCTACATTCCAGCCGTCGGCTAGTAAATCCCGTGCTTCATTGGCAAAGGCTTCCATGGCTCCTGCCAATAAACTTCTGCTGATACCGGTAAATTTGTGGACACGATCCAGAAACTCTTCTTTATCTACGGTTCCTTTGGAGACAATACGGGCATGTAGCGGTTGTTTCTCTCCGTCAGGTGACGGTGGATTTTCAAATAAGTCATATAAAGCACTCATATTCTATTATTAATGGATTAATTACTACAGGGCAGACGCATTAAAAATTATTTTCCTGTAAAAGTTGTGAC
>NZ_QTMW01000069.1:0-20497 GCF_003604005.1 Bacteroides sp. OF03-11BH
AACCAAACCTCAAAGTGTAAAAGGTGCATTTCTTCGAATGCTTACGACTAAGAATTCGAATGAGTTAAATAGCACGGCCTAATTTTTTTTGCAAAGATAAATATAAAATAATTATTGATATTGTAAATGCATGTAATTTTGTTTACGTCTTATAAATAACTATGTTCTAAGAATAGATGTATATAGACGCTCTATCTGTTTGGCATTGTTCTCAATAGAGTATAATGACGAAACATAATTATATGCTCGTTCGGTGATTTCAGTGTATTGTTGTATCTGTTTTTGTTCTATATCTGTTAAATGGGTGGTTAATTGCTGTTCGTTGGTAAAACGAAGAGCAATTTCTTTATTGTATTTTCTTTGACCATTGTCAAATTGTTCTTTTGTTCCGGCAGTATCTTTTCCAATAACTAAGCATTTGTTAAACATAGCTTCTGCTGTAATTAGACCAAATGCTTCAAAAGGTGATGGGACGATTAAAGCTGTTGCGCGATTCATTAGATCATATATTTGATTGGTGGGTAGTATTCCTTTAAGCATAATATTATTTTGTATATTGTATTTTTCTATTAGTCTATCAATTTTTTGTTTTGTCTTTGAAGAATAGTTCCCAGCAAGTATTAATTTGAAGGTACCTCCTCTTAGTAGATAGTCTTTATAGCTATTTAGTAGTGAAAAGATGCCTTTTTCTTTCACGATGCGTCCTACAAATAGAAAATACTCTTCTTTAGGAAGTTCTTTAGGTTTATAACTTTGCCTCAAAACGCCGTCGTAAATAATAGTCGAGTTTTCCTCCTTTAGTTGGTAGAAATTATATATACCTTTTGTTATTGCTATATTGAAATTGCCGGATTTGTGTAGTTGTTTCTTTAAATATGGAAGTGAGTAAGCGTGTGAATGTTCGAAATCTAAAGATTGATACTCTCTTAGGTGCCATATGTGTGGAATCTTTAGTGATTGAGCTGCAGCAGCCCCAAACTGATATGCAGAAGAATTGGTATGAATAATATCAATCTTATATTGTTTGGATAATTCTATGATTTGTTTGGCAAAGAATTTCTTTTTATTTTTTAATTTAAAGGCATATATGGGACGAGTAATATGATTCCATAAATTTTTCTTTGAGGGGTACCAGAAGAAGTCGTAATTGAGAATACTATATGGTATATTTTCGGATCTCAATTTATCAATGGTTGATTGGCTAGCTAATTTTCCTAATGTGACATAAGGATTTATTTTGCTTTTAAGTTCTTTAATTAAAGTGATTAATGCTTGGTCAGAGCCTCCTTCACCTACTGCTATGTATAAGACGTTAATCATTTTGATGGAACTTTATTGAATTTGGTTTATGACTTCTTTTGTTATGTGTATGGTATCGTTTTAAGATGAACTATCTAATAATATTTTTTGGTAAGAGTACTACAAGTATTAAGACATATAATTCTATACCATATAAATTTGAAAAGGATTTTATTTCGCCACTTGCTATTTTTATAGGTCTTACGATAGAGCTTCATTTCTCTAAATGCGCGTTTAAAGGGTGCCGATCCTTTAATGATATTTTTTATGCGTTTATATTCCTTCTTTTCTTGTATCGACTTTATATTTGATGGATTGAGCTCTCTGCTTTTTTTGTAGAATTCAATCTTTGATTGTGTGTCATTGGTGTCATAAGCTAAAACAGGAAACGTATTGATGGTTTTCTTGTATATTCTTGCATATTCATCAGCCATTTCTTTTACAGACTTCATTTCTTTTAAATAATGCCTGATGTTTTCTTTTTTCTTTTGATATTCTCCAGCGATGTCTGATTTGACTGTTAAAATGAACTTAAAAATATCTTTTGCGGTACTGTGTATGGGAAAAATCCATCCTGCATCAATTGCTTTTACCCGTTCAGCTATAGCTCCTAAATCGAATGTGATTACAGGAATTTCAGCAGTAAGGCTTTCTGATAAAGTATAGGAATATGTTTCTGGCCACATGGACATTAAACATACTAGTTTAATGTCGTTCTCAAGTAGTAGATTAGGTAGGTCTTTCTGTAAATATTCACCATGATAGATATAATTTTGTTTGTTGGTGTTATATTTTTTATTTTCTGCCATTCCAAAGAGATGGATTGTTATCTCGGATTTTCTAGCTTCAGCTATTAACCCTTTTAAATATCTTAAACCTTTTTCTTCTGAAATCCCACCAATAAAAGCAATATTAAACTTTTCTTTTTTGTTTTTCTTTATGTTAGAATAATTCGAATCTTTATTTACTTGATTGTAGCCATGTCCTATTACATCAATTGTTAGGCTTTTATATATATCTAAAACAATATTCTTAGTATTGGAAGAGGGGACGATTATTTTCTTTGCTAATTTAAGATTCGAATAAAATTCTTTTCTCCATAACGGTATGAAATTAATATTCTGCTTAAACTTTTTTGATATGCATGAACTACATCCGCTTTGGTTGTTATAACTACAAAGAAAAGTTTCCTCGTCGAAGAGTTTTACCGAAGGACATATTGAATAAAAATCATGCATTGTATATATAAAGGGAACGTTCTTCTCTTGTGCCACTTTGAAAATATCCAAATACATGTTTCTTAAGTGATGGATATGGATTAAATCTATTCTTAGGGCCGTTATCAATCTCTCAATATCTTTCTTGAAAACATCATTATAAAGATTTAAAGCTGTATATTGAGAATACATGCCTAGAGAAACAGTAATTTCGTCAGATGAAAAATAAGAGGTTAGATAGTATCTGAAATCATCCACAGAATAATAGATTACATGAAAATTAAATTCCTTTCGCATGTTTCTAATTAAATCATGTACATGCAATGTTGTTCCGCCAATGTTCCTTTCGTTGATCGCTTTGAACTCATGTATTACAATCAGTACATTCTTTTTAGAATACATATCTGTGTTATAACGCACATTCAGTTGTATCTCTGAGATCGGATTTTGTTGAACAAAAGCTTCAGTGTTTGCAAAGCATACCGGGTACCTCTCTTTTAATATTTGTAGATGAGAGTTTATCAAATTGGTCTTTTCTTGAGTGAAAGATTGGGTTCCTTTATGATAAATATATGTGTTATCACATAATAAATGTCTATATCCAGCTTGTAAACATCTATATGAGAAATCATTTTCTTCCCCATATCCTTTTCCAAAAGTTTCTTCGTCGAATAGACCTAGATCGTCTATTGCCTCTCTTTTAATATACATACAGAATCCGTGCGCAGTAGGAATCTCAGGAAATAAATTCATGCTGCATTTTTCGACAATGTCAGCATATTCTTCTACACTTAAACCTGGAGGAATGGTGTTTTCTGCCAAAAAAACAGGTACAGATGCTAAAGTCGCGTTATTGGATAGGGGAGTAACAGTAGCTACTGCAGGTTTACTATATGCGCAATTTTGTATTTTGGAAAGCCAATTTCTGGTTACTTCAGTGTCACTATTTAATAAGACTACATCATGGTGTGAATATTGCATGCCAATATTCACAGTTCGGACAAATCCTTGATTATCTTTGTTGTCTATTAATATGATATTTAGCGATTGATTTTCTTTTATAAAAGAATTCAATAAGGGCAATATTCTTTCGTCTGTGCTTTTATCATTGACTAACAATAATGTGTGCTGGGTAAGATCTGTATGCTCAATTACTGTTTCAATGCACTTTTTGACAAAATCAAAAGCATTATAAATGGGTATTATAATATCGATATCCATAGTGCGTAAAAATTGTTAGATACAAAGGTATGAAGAAAAATAGAAGTGGCAAGGGAACTTACGTTTTATCTTGGAATAAAGACAGTTTTTAAAGTAATTGTTTGGGGCTAGTGTTATTTTTCGTATGTTTGTATAATTAAAATTTGAAATAAAGAAAGTTGTTTATTATTTAATATTAAAATGAAATCTGAAGAAGCTCCAATCATCTCGGTTGTTATAGCATGTTATAATCAGGGAATTTATCTTTCGGATGCTTTGAATTCATTGGAAAAGCAGACTTTTCAGAATTGGGAGGGGATCATCGTAAATGATGGGTCTACTGATGGTACAGAAGAAATAGCTTTGGAATATGTGAAGAAGGATGAGAGGTTCAAATATGTCTTTCAGGAAAATGGGGGTGTTTCTAAAGCAAGAAATATAGGAGCTGCACAAGCGTTAGGTACTTATATTTTACCTTTAGATGCGGACGATAAATTGGAGGAGACTTATATAGAAAAGGCCTTGTCGCATTTTACTCATCATCCGGAAACATTGTTGGTGTATTGTCAATGGGGCTTTTTTGGGGAAGCGACTAATCACAGTCAAGTATCTTATAAAGGTTATGCAAAGTTATTAGTCAACAACGAGATTTTTTGTTCATCAGTTTTTAGAAAGAGCGATATGCTCCGGATTGGTGGTTTTGATGAAGATATGCATTTGGGATTAGAGGATTGGGAATTTTATATACGATTGTTGGATGAGCAAAGTATTGTATATCAAATACAAGAACCTTTGTTTTTTTATCGAATTAAGGCGGTCTCTAAAAATGTAACCGCTGCTCAGAATATCGCGGAAGTTGAGAACTATATTTATCAGAAACATATAAGACGTTATTCGTTGTATTATGGAAGTGCAATTCTTTCTTTACGTCGATTGTTTCTTTGTGAGAAAGAGCTGGAAGATTGCAAAGCGCGAATTGCTCGGCACAAAAATAAGTGGTATCGCCGTTTGTTTTATAAATACATAAAGGGTAACCTGAAAAAGAAGTAGAATGAAACAGATTTCTATTATTACGATCAATTATAATAATGCTTCTGGATTGGAAAAAACAATTCGAAGTGTTGTGGAACAGATATATAATGAATATGAGTATATAATTATAGATGGTGCAAGTTCAGATAAAAGTAAAGAAGTTATTCAAGAATATCAACGGTATATAGATTTCTGGTGTTCTGAAAAGGATTCTGGAATTTATAATGCGATGAATAAAGGGATACAGAAGGCTTCTGGTGAGTATCTGTTATTCTTGAATTCTGGTGATGTGTTGAACAATTCTGCCGTGTTAGCTGATATTCATGGCTTCTTATCTGGGGAAGATATTGTTTATGGGGATTTAGTTTTTGTGAGGGGGGATGGAGAAGAAACAGTTTTTATCTATCCTGATATCTTGACAGTGGATTATTTTTTGGAGCGCTCGTTGGGACACCCTGCGACATTTATTAAAAGAGAGTTATTTCACAATTGTCTTTATACGGAAAGTTTAAAGATCGTTTCGGATTGGGAATTCTTTGTGAAGAAGATTATTCTGGAAGGATGTTCTTATCGACATGTAAAACGAACGATTAGTAATTTTGATACAAGTGGCGTTAGTTCTCTTTCAGCAAAAGAATGCAATAGAGAAAGGGAGTTGGTATTGAAACAATTGTTCTCACCTATTTTACGTGAATATTTTCAAGAAGCAGAGCAATTAAAAAAGCTTCCTTTATTAGATGTTTTTTTACGTTTAAGTAGGACTCGCCGACTTCAGTATCGTATTAAACCGTTGCTTTTGTTCATACTGAAAACTGATGATTTTTTTTCTGGTAGAAAGTAAGGCTATCCTGAAGTATATACAGTTCCTTTGAATACTTCTACCAGTCTTGTTTGTTATGTATGTTTAAAAATTGTAACCTTGTATCGTTTTTTTGTATGTCTCTTCTGTTTCTACAACGGTTTTTTCCCAAGAGTATAATTCTAATCGTTTAATGCCTTTTTGAATTAATTCATTGGATTTTTGAGGATTGTATATTACTGCTTCTATAGTATTGGCTATGTCTTTTACAGAATAAGGGTCGAAATATATGGCTGCATCTCCTGCTATTTCAGGAAAACAACTAGTGTTGCTTATTGCAATAGGGCAATGACAGGCGTAAGCCTCTAAGATAGGTATACCAAATCCTTCATATAAAGATGGGAAAACAAATAAGGAGGCACGGGTGTATAGTTCGCTCAGTTCTTTATCAGATGCATTAATTTGTAGTGTTTTATTTTTAATATGTAGTTTTGATAGCAGATCTTCTTCATCTTGACTGAACTTATTTCCTGTGCAAATAAGGTATAGCTTACTGTCTTTTTGGGCTAATAAGGAAAAGGCTTCTATAAAACGATTGAAGTTTTTGTATGAGTATCTGCTGCCAACAAAAAGGATATATTTTTCAGGTAGTTGCATGGTGATTTTATTTTCAAATCGTTGCATGCTTGTTCCATGATAGATAACATCTATCTTTTGTTGGTCAATGTGTAATAGTTCTACTAGATCTTTTTTGGTATTTTTGCTAATAGCAATAATACGACTTGCTTTTGATAAGATTTCTTTTTTTTGTTGGATAATTTGTTCGGTTTCTTCTTTTGAGAAGTAATCAGGCAATCTTTCATATATCATATCATGTACTGTTATGACAAAAGGATTATTACCTATATATTTTAAGAAATAAGGTTCATAATAAGTAGCATGTAAAAGATAAGGAGATGATGTTTTAAGTTTATTCTTTGTGTACTTGAAATTTTTGTGAAGTAATTTGTCCTTATACCGTTTAAATAGGCATTGTGGAAGTGGTATTCTATGTCGTGCTATTGTTGAATTTTTTAAATAGTAATTTTCGCTGTATCGTATACTGATATCAAAAGGTTGTTGCAATCTTGAGATAATTTCACAGAAATAGCGTGATATGCCTCCAATTGTTTGAAGATCAAATATTTGAGAGTCGTATAATATATATGGTTTTTTCATTTTGTATGATTGATGATTTCGCTTTTTAACAAATTATGAAACTCATATTCGAATTGTTGTATATTCCATTTTTGTTTTGAATAGCTTATGTTTTTTATTATTAATTCTTGGGTTTGGGTAGGAGATAATGCTCTGCTCCATTGCATAGCCTTGTCTATTGCTTTTATGGATAAATTTGGTAGTAAGTAGCCATATTCTTCAATTTTATCAAAAGCTGCACATGGTGACACGATAGGAATAACCCCCATTTGCATTAGTGTAATAACAGAACCTGGGCATCCTTCACTTCCAGAAGGAAATATATTAAATGATGCTTTATAGGCTATATTCATAAATTCTTCAGAATATGTATGTAAGAAGCCATACCAAATTATATTGGTATATTTTTTAGTTCTAGGTTGAAAATAGTCTTTGAAATCTGGATCGATGGGACCTACTATATGTAATTTCAATTGAGTGTTTTGCATGAAATATTCTATGACAATGTCTAATCCTTTTAAAATACTACCATCAGAGCCAAACCATATGAATTCAGTGTTAGATGTTGTTTCTAATTTCTTCTCAAGATTGCACAGGCCTGTAAAATTGCTAGATTGATTAATTATTTTAATTTTTTGTTGTAGTTTTTGTGGATAAGTTTTGATTGTGAATGAACTCCCTATTTGAAATATAGTATCTGCGATTTCACAACTATTGTGTGGCTTGACTAATCGAGAATATTGTAAATGAGTATTGTGGGTTTTATTAAATAAGTCTGTTTGAGTGATTACACTAGCTATTTGGTGTTCCCAATATGCTCCTGTCGCGTAATATATTTTAAGAGCCTTGGGATTTTTTTTGCACATTGTTATGAAGTTAGGTTCAAGGCCAAAAATAATATCATACTTTCTGTTATCACATTCTTTGGAGTCATTAAATAGGGCTACTTTCACATTATATCCTAATCTATGAAAAATTTCACTTATAATAAGAGCTTCTCTTTTATTTTGGTGAGACAGCATATAATGTAAATCTTTCTTTTTGTAATATACTTCAGGTATATATGAAATATAAGCCCACTTTCTATTTAATAAAGAATATAATATATGATGATTTTTATTTTTTGTAAATAATTCAAATGCCATATGGATATTATATAATTCAATTTCTAGCTAAAGTAGATATAAAAAATGAAAGTTTAATAATGAACTTTTTACTTTAGTCTTATTTAACGCAATAATTTGTAGGATACTTTTGCATGAAGATTGAACTGATAAACGATGATTAGTTCGTAAGTCTTCTGTGGCTTCCATTTGGTATTTTTGAAGGTTTGCTAATCTTCTAATAAAAACTAAGGCAGAACTCTAGGTGATAATATTTAAGGTGGTCTAATAGGATTTTCCCCAAACAAATAAGTATAATAAAACAAAGAATAATAGCAGGAGGAAATTATTTTTAATTTATATTATAAGCTTTGTCATTAAGGAGAGATGCTTATATTTATTAGATTTTTAAACTTTAAATATTATTATTGTGAATAAAAATTATCGATTATTGGTCATTCTTGTTTTTCTGGCATATACTTCAGATATGGACGAAGTTTGATTACCAGATAAAATAGAGACCAGTAAAGTCACAATTGGGCAGGCGTCAGATGGAGAATATGGTTTACTAGGGTTTAGTTACGGTCAATAGTTTATTGAATTTTAATTAACACTTATGCTGTAATTGCTACCAATTTAACCCTTTCCCATAGTCTTTTGTTTATCTTCTCGTTAGGTTGAATTTCTAACACAGAAATAAATCGTTTTATGAGAAAAATTGTGGTATAATACCTTTACTGACACCATTGATAGGATTCCAAGGCTTTCACTTAAATATTGGGGCTTATGGGAACTATTAATGAATTATTTCTATGCGGAAAGTTGCTAACTTTTCGAGAACGGGAGACAATACGTTATTTATTTCATTAAGAATGAGCCCCGACTAAGTGCAGTCGGGGCTTTTATGTTTACAAACATTTATTTTAACTCGTGTTTTATGATAATATTTTTTATCTTGTACGATTATTAACTCTAAAATTAATATTATGAAAAAGATTTATTGGTTGTTTGGTTTTATATTAGCCATTTGTTATTCTTGCTCGGAACTTGAAGACTTCTTAATCGATTCAACTTCAGTGGTTTCATGGACTACAATGACTAGAGCTGCTGGTGATGAAAAGTTTGATGTAGTAGGGTATGGTTACGATGTGACGAATGAGTATTTACATCCTTTATCAGTCAAAGGTCCTGTCTTGAATGTAGAGAAGTATAAGCAAGACCATTCTGGAAGATTGGAGTCTGGTACTGCTTCTTATGGACATGACCGAATGTATTATGGCTATTCATCAGCTGATTATGTGAAGAATATTACGACAGAAACAAAGGCAACATATACAATGAGTTATGGCAATGAAAAAGATACAGTATTCTTCTCAAATACAATAACTAATAATGCTTATTTGAAAACAGAATATTCTTATTCAAGTAAGTATTCATTTGCTAGTTTGGATTTAGTTAGAAATCTAAAACATATTTATTTTAATGATGAAATCAGTCGCTTATCTCAATATTTATCAGATAGTTTCAAGGAAGACTTAGAGCGACTTTCTCCCAATCGGATCGTAGAAAGATATGGTACGCATGTTCTAACGGATATCATAATTGGTGGACGTTATAAATTAATTTTTCGTTCCGTTATCACTAAAGCAAGAGATGCTTCAACAAAAAGGAGAACTGTGAGTTCGGGATTTAAATCAACTTTAGATGGAATCGGAGTAAGTTATAATTTGGAACATATAGATACTGTGGATGAGAGTTTAGTAAAAGATAATCAACATAAAGAATTATATGTTATGTTTTATGGTGGTAGTGGTACAAATTTGAAATATGATTTAGAAAAGGGTATGCCAACAAGTGTTGATGTACAGAGTTGGGAAAAATCATTATCTTTAGCTAATTCCTGTTTGACTGAGATTAATTGGAAGGAAACTTATCCAATTTATGAGTTTATATCTGACCCTGTAAAGAAGCAGGTAATAAAAGCAGCTGTGATTAAGCATATAGAGAAATCGAAAATAGATATGTTAGAGTTGTTACCATTGCATATATATGTATATGACAATCCCAATGAGGTAAATCAAAAGCGCATGGATCATTATACTACCACACAAGTTGATATAGAGAAAAAATATTCAGGTTGGAAATATGGTGGTGTTGAAGGGTATGTCGTTAAAAAAAAATATGATGGAACAGTTCCTCTTTATGAGTATTATAGTGATAACAGTTTTGATCATTACACCACAACCATTTCAACTATAAACCAAGATTTTCCAGGATGGAAATTATTGCCAGAATCTATATCTGGATATATATATAAAGATATAGGAGATAATTTGATACCTTTATATGAATACTATAATGATGATTTAATTAATCATTATACATCAACAGATCCGACCGTTAGTCAAATCTATGATGGCTGGCATTTTCTTCCTAAATCTATATCTGGATATGTCTATCCTGCAAATTAAAGTTTCACTAATTTGAGAATTCGGGGAATGCTTTAAATAGTTACTCGGTAATTTTTATAAGCTGTTACACCCTAAGGGGTTCTTGTATATTAAATGTGATGGGGAAATTTGGTTGGACCATTTTTTTAAAATATTAGAGGAGGGAAGGGGATTTAAGGGAGTGTGGAAACGCTTTTTGGTAACTCGATTGTTGAAGAAGGCTGATTTAATTTCGATAGAGACTGTTACGGGGTATGAAAAAATGCAAACACGGAAATATTGTGGGGTTAGTTTAAAGAATAAATCGGCTTTGCTAAGTAATGGCTTTGATGAAGATTTGCTTCACTCATTTTCTATAAAGGAACGAAAGTGTGTGGAGAAGGAAAATTTAATAATCTCTGTAGGAAGGCTCGGAACATATGAAAAAAATACGGAAATGATTCTAGATGCAGCAGAGAAAGTGAATTTTGATGATTGGAAATTGGTCTTGATTGGTCCTGTTGAGCCTAATCTGAAAGAGCTGGTTGAAGAGTTCTATGTTAATAATCCTCATTTAAAGAATTCTGTGATATTTACAGGTCCAATTTATGATAAAAAGGAACTTTGGGAGTGGTACAATAGATCGAAAGTTTTTTTATTGACCTCACGAGAAGAATCGTTTGCTCTAGTCTTGATGGAAGCCTATCGGTTTAATAATTATATTGTATCTACAGATGTTGGCTGGGCGAGAACAGCAATTGATCAATCTATGGGTGAAATAATACCCCAAGATGATTCTAGTGCATTGAGGAGAAGTTTACAAAGAATTATAAATGGAAGTGTTACGATCTTAAATGACCATTATCATAAAATAGATGTTTCTTATGAGACTGCTGTGAGAAATGTGCTTAAATAATTATTGTTGCATGAATATTTTTTTCATATATTGATTTTGCATTTTAGGTCAGGATATTTCCGAGTAAATGAGAATTGTATTATTAGCAAAGCTGTTGGCGCAATATTGCTAATATATATTAAAGCAGACGAATTGAAGTGAACTAAAAGCTGGAGAAACAATTTTAGGAGTTGCTTCAATTTGTGTATTTCTTTCCCCATTTTAAATATTATGTTATAAAACTTACAATTTTTTAATTCCATTCATATTTATTTTGATGTTTTAAATCTAACCTTCGTGTTGAAAGTGCGTTTTCGTATTAATCATTTAAACATGGCTTAATTATTCTTTAAGTTGTAATGATGCTATCGTTAGGGCGTTAATTAAAGGCGACGTAACCTTTAGGTCTATGCGGGGGTATCATCATATGATATTTCACATGTAGGCAGCAGGGAAAGTTAGAACGGTTTTCCTAAATGGGGAACTTTTAGAAAAAAACAAATGAAAGTTGTGGTAAAAAAGAATAACAGTTCTAAAAGCGCTATTTTTTAAATATTTTACTCGTGTTTGTTGGACGTGAGAAATAAATGTTTATATTTGTTGTATTGTTAAACATTAAAGACTATTATTATGATGAAAATTTATCTATCATTACTCATTGTTCTTCTTTTTCAGGCATGTACCTCGGATATGGAGGAGATTTTACAAGTAGGTGAAATAGAAACAAGTAAGGTTACAACTAGACAGGCGTCAGATGGAGAATATGACTTGCTAGGATTTAGCTACGATATTACTGGCGATTATTTACATGTAGATAATGCAAAAAAACTGGTCGTAGATATCAAATCTTTTATTGGAGATCCCAATAATAAAGATTGATTTTATAATCCTGCAACAATAATTGCGAATGAAGACTTTTATGCTGGAGCGAATGTAGAGGAGTTTTTACAAGAAATAAAGGATAAGAAGGTGACTGGAGGATCGGGAGGATTAAAAATAGGGCCATTATCATTATCTGGTAGTGCTAAGGTGACAAAAGAAAAAAATGAGCGATATTCATATTCTAATAAATACTCATTTGCACGTGTAGATATTATAAAAAGGATAAAGAGACTTTATTTGGATGTTGTGGATGCAAATGACCTAATTCCTTATTTGTCAACTGCATTTATCAATAATTTAAATAAGATGACACCCGAACAGTTTGTTGAAGAATATGGTACTCATGTATTACTTGATATATCTATTGGTGGAAGGTTACAATTTAATTATAGGTCTGTAATAACTGAAACTGATAATAATATTGAAAAGAAAAAAATAGTAGAAGCAGGAGCCAAAACGAGTATAGGAATCTTTGGTGCTAGTGGAAATGGATCACATGAAACAACGGAAGTTAAAAATCTTAATAAAAAAAATTCAAATTGGGATGTTGAAATCAGTTATCATGGGGGTACTAATAGTGGACTTAATTATTCGTTAACTTCAACTGAAGGTTTAACGAGTATACAATTTAACAAGACACAATGGGAAGAATCTGTAAGTGATAAAAATGCAGCATTAGTAGATATTAATTGGAATAAAACATTTCCTATATATGAATTTATATCAGATGTCGCAAAGAAGCAGCAAATAAAAAAAGCGGTTGAAAACTACTTGGAAGGTAAAAAACTTCAGACAATGAATCTTATTCCAATGTATACACTATATGACATGAATGTATATGACTGCCTTTATACAACAAATCTAAAAGAATATATTAGCTATCCAACTAATAATGTAGCTAAAAACGGAGCTTGCTTTTATGTACATAAGACTCAAGAAGCTAATACAATTCCAATTTATAGAGTTTATGACTCGAATGGACACAATCATATATATTTGGCTAGAGGAGGAGAAGCTGAACTTAATCAATATTTATCATGGACTCAGTATGAAGGAATTGAAGGATATGTATATAGCCCTTATCAAACACCTCCTGCTGGTACAATTCCTATTTACGCTTTTTATGCTGAAGAAAGTATAAACTGTATATTGGTAATGAATGAAAAAGAAGTGCCATCTTATTCAGAGTGGTGCACATATAATGGCGTTGCATTCTATGCATATCCGCAATAGGTAAAAGAAAGGGCTCGATTTCGAGCCCTTTCTTTGTATAAATAAAATAGAGGTTTACAAAATTGGCAATAAACCTGCTTCTTATTAGATGTCATAATTAGGGATATTCTTAAAATAAGAAATATAAGGCAACTACTTCATTGTGAATTAAGGACATTTACAGAATATTCCTAAAAAATATAGCAGATGGCTTGATTGCCGAATGAAATTTGAGTCCATGTGGAGTTGGTAAACAACTATGCTCTTGTAACATACATATCTAGTTGTATGACAATATGAACGAAATCTTGTTTGTGATAGCTGATGACTTGTATTTTGCAGAACATAAACTGATTGATCTGGCAATGGACTTCTATCAGCACGGTGGAAAGAAACTCTCATATTGGATTTGGAAATTCTTTTCTGTTTATATATAAATGTTCAATGTTGAATAATCGCTACTATTTCTTTTTTGCATATATTATTCCAATTCTGATAAGAAATAGCTGCATCATATAAATATCCAAATCGCTCATTTTCCTTCTGTTGTCATTTCTGGAGGTAAAAGCGCATAAAAAAGCTTCCATATCCTTCAAATGGCCATTAAGTCTGATTGAAAAACAGCTTCTATCCATGTTCTTTGCGATCACTTCCATATACAAATCACGTGGTTGGGTCTTCTTGCCAATTTTAAAGTCAAAATCATAACTGTCGTGTTTTTCCTGTTTATCTTCCATGTCGATGACAGACCAGAAGTAGTCGTTACCGGCATTAAACAAATCCAAAGGAAACCATCTTTTTTGAAAGTTCTCATCTAAGGAAGCGATTGGTGTTTTTTTTAGTAAATATCTGTTTAGTCTATAGTATTTGCTAAATGTATTAAGCTGTTTTTCATCTAGTGTTTTAGTAAAATCCAGTATAATATCGGAATGGATGGATTGAGTGAAATTATAGGAGACAATATGGCCTTTTTCTGTTTTAACAGTTAATAACAAAGATAAGTCATCACTGGATAAAGCATATGGTATCTTGATAAAAGACAAGCTGTTTCCGGTATTTCCGTTTTTTTCTGCAACATAGTAAAAACTGATAGGATATTCTGTAAAATTAACGAACTCACGTCGGATGGTACAGAATGGGGGAGTAAGCAAATGAATGTCGGACAATTTCAGTCTCTGCGTGGAGGGGGTGTTTAATCCGAACATGATACCGTTGGCTATGGGATTTGTTTCCTTTCTTGATCCTTTGACGATTTGAGAGTGCATCGTTGACTGTAAAACTCTTACATCCCCATTCCATTGAGGAACGAAAGGTTTCAGGAATTCTCCGTAAGTAAGTTTGTGCACAGATTTATTGTTAAGTCGTTTCATTATAAAGAGTGCCAATCCTCCTAATATTAAAGAAATGATCGTACTCGTTAAATCAATCTGAGTATAATTTGTCAATAAGAAAAGCAAAGTCAGTATAATAGTAGAGTCCACTAACCATATTATGGGTATAGACGCCTCGGCGTTTCTTAAAATAGCTCGTTGATATAACAGTGTCGTAAAACTTTGCCACTGCATACAGAATTTTTCGTTGCCTGTCGTTTTATAAAAATAATCTTCATAAGCGAATGGAGACCATTTAAAAGGCGGATAAGGTACTATCAGGATATCAGCAAGTTCAAGATACTTGTCTTGTCCCGGATATAATCTCGCTTCTTCCAGCGGCATGACAAAAGAAAAGTCGACGTAACATCCTAAGCCAATCTCTCCTTCATCGGATACAATGGCAAAGTCATGGAACGATACAGATGTTTTTTTGCAGATTTCTTCCGGAATTCCTAACTCTTCCTTAATGCCGCGAAGTACGCAATGATAAGGACTATAATATTGGTCGTGTTCAACCAAATCTGTCCGGGAAAAGGATTCATTGACAGGGACGTGCAAAGTGGATCTGTTGTCGCTCTCTATATTTCCGCTTCTTGCTGCTACCAACATTTTTTTAGCTCCGCTGGCATCTCTGCCTCCGATAATTATATCAATCCCGAAAGAAGAAAACAAGAAGGCTAGCGATTCTACCAACAAAAGTTTTATGTTATCATTTGCTTTGTTGGTCCTGCATATAATTTCTTGAAAGATTCTCTTGAATCTGCGGTCCTTGAATATTTTTTTGAAAACTTTAAATGTAAAATGATCCGTTTCGTATATATCTAATAAAAGTTCGCCTTTTTCCAGTTTATAACCTCTAATTCCCACTTTATCACCAATAAAGCGGATAGAACCATCTTTTGTGATATCTGACTGGACTTGTATAATGGCATTATAAACGTTTTCCAGAGAATATATACCCTTTAATATATCACATATAAATTCTTTGTGCCCATTTTCATTTTCTATATAGAAAAATTGACTTCGGTCATATCCTTTTTCTCTGATTTTTTCTGTCAGGCTATCATAATAGGCAACAATCTCGTTCTTTATGATTCTTTCAATTATAGATTTATCTGTTATCACCTGGCGGGTTTCGTATGATTCGTCAGTAGTGGCAAAATGAATTTTCATCATTCTGGGATTAGCAGGTATGTCTTTTACTTCCTTTAATGTGGTGGACAATATACCGACTAATCCTTTGGGGATAATTAGTGAAGCTTGTTCATATTTAAGATAGGGAAATTCTTTTATCCGTTTGAACGGTATCCGTTGTAGTATATGCCTGTAATTGGCGCAGCATTCGGTGATTACTATCCCTCCGACTGCTATCATTGCATACCACTTGTATTGGCCATCGGTTATAAAGAAAATAATTATTGTTATAATAAACAAGGTAATGTCAAATATGGCTCTTATCTTATATCGTGCCAGATCGACTTGTGACACCAACATCCAATTCAAAACTTTTAATATTACAATTTTTCTGATCCTTACAATTCTTTTGTAGATATTGAACAATGGAATGATTACTGGTATCGCGATAGATAAGAGAAAGAGAAGTTTGTTTGAAGAAATATTTGTGAAGATATCACTCCAGTCCAGATTATGAACATAGTTCACTGCCGCTTGAATCAGATTGTTTTCCATAATATTGATTTTGGTAGGTGTTTGTTCAAAGGTCAGAAATTCACAGGTCCTACAATTCTTGCAGGATTTCCAGCTACTAGAGTATATGCCGGCACGTCTTTGGTAACAACGGCACCAGCGGCAACCATGCACCATTCTCCTAAAGTTACCCCACACAAAATTGTCGCGTTGGCTCCGATAGAAGCGCCATATTTAACCACAGTCTCGCTGACGTCCCAATCTTCGGATGATTTTAATGTTCCGTCAGGATTTATGGAACGTGGATATTTGTCATTTGTGAAAGATACCGATGGTCCGACAAAGACTCCGTCCTCCAGTGTCACGCCATGAGGAATCATAACATTATCTTGTATTTTGACTCTGTTCCCGATTATTACGTTTGAATCAATAAATATATTACGATGAATTTTGCATTCGTCTCCAATTATAGCATTGGGAGCGATGACTGTAAATTCTTCAATAATAGTTCCTTTTCCTATTTGTGCGTTTGGGGCTATCTTTGCCGTTGTGTCAATCATGCTTTTCATTTTGGTATTCAGTCTTACAAATATAAGAATATGAAAGGACAAATACAAGTTATTGTTTTACTTTTCGTTATTTCCTGTCAAGTTATTTAAGGTCATGTGTTTTTTTGAGCGTGATGATTATCTTTTTCGTCAGTTGAAAAATATCTTAGCGAATTGCTGGAGTGTTTCATATTGTATCAGGTGAAACATTATAATATCTGTGATAAATAATTTTGAGGCCTTTTGGATAATGTTATATGGTAGATATTGGCTTGAGGCATCTTTTGTTGAGAACGTGCCCATTTGCTGTTTGTAAACAGCAGATGATTGTCTTTGTATCTCAATAATACTAAGGTATAGGAATGTATGGAAACTCTTTTTGCAAAACAAGACCGTTAGTTGTCGTTGACACCGACGGAGATAATAAGGGCATTGATGCGTCGAATCAATTGGGATGTTCAGTTGGTGGCTATTAGGGGACCTCGAGGGGCGGGAAAAACTACTTTAATGTTGCAGTATATGAAACTGCATTATGAAATTTATAGTAGGGATGTGCATTATTGTGCACTAGATTCTGTTTATTTCTCTAATCAGAGTGAAATTGCCGAATGAAACCTGCAGTTTTTCTTAAAAGTGCTAGTTTTATTCGGCAATTTACTCTATATTTGTCTGTATAACCCTAAAACAAGAAATGAATGGATACGCTTTATAGGTCATATCGAATGTTGCTTAGTAACATATCCACTGATTTTATCCGTTATCTCCATGATGAGATAGAATGGGATAGTAAGCTTATTGCAATTTTAGGTCCACGTGGTGTTGGCAAAACAACCATGCTCTTACAACATATCAAGTTGTATGATAATATTGACGAGACGTTGTTTGTGACAGCTGATGATTTGTATTTTGCGGAACATAAACTGATTGATCTGGCGATGGACTTCTATCAGCATGGAGGAAAAAAACTCTATATTGACGAGATACATAAGTATGCTGGTTGGGCCCGGGAGATAAAGAATATATACGATCTGATTCCCAGACTACAAGTTGTATATACCGGTTCCTCCATACTGGATCTGGAAGTCGGAGAGGCTGATTTGAGTCGCAGAAAGTTGGAATATCGTATGATGGGGTTGTCTTTCCGCGAATACCTCGCTATTTCGTATGGCTATCATTTATCAGTTTATTCTTTAGAAGATATACTGAAGCATAAAGTAGATTTTCCTTATTCCGAGGCACGTCCTATTTTGTTGTTTAAGGAGTATCTGCAACATGGTTATTATCCTTTCTTTCAGGAAAAGGGATATTTGCTTCGTTTACAAAGTATCATTAAACAGACTTTGGAAAATGATATACCGACTTTTGCGAATATGAATATAGCAACAGCATTGAAATTGAAAAGGCTGTTGTATATCATAGCGAGAAGTGTTCCTTTTAAACCTAATTTTACCAAGTTGGCGACTTTGCTTGATATGAATAGAAATACGGTTTCTGATTTGATGTGTTATCTGGAAAAGGCTGGAATAATTAATCAGCTTCGGGCAGAGACGGAAGGTGTCAGACTTTTAGGCAAAGTGGACAAGGTGTATCTGAATAATACGAATTTGGCTTATGCGCTTTCTGACAATACACCGGATATTGGTAACGTGCGCGAAACGTTTTTCTTTTCTACTTTGCGAGTTGTATGTCCGGTAACCACATCAGACGTTTCTGATTTTACGGTGGGTGGTTATACCTTTGAAGTAGGTGGAAAGAATAAATCGCAGAAGCAGGTGCATGATGTGGAGAATGCGTATGTTGTGAAAGATGATATTGAGTACGGAATGCGTAATGTAATTCCTCTTTGGGCATTTGGTTTTTTATATTGAGATAATATGTATATTTGTACGATGTGAACTTAAACAGATTGAAATATGAGTGGCAAGATTTACCCTATCGGTATACAGAATTTTGAAAAAATTCGTAAAGGTGGCTATTTTTATATAGATAAAACAGCATTGGTTTATCAATTGGTGAAAACCGGAAGCTACTATTTTTTGAGTCGGCCGCGCCGTTTTGGCAAAAGTCTGCTTATTTCTACGCTTGAAGCCTACTTTCAAGGAAAGCGTGAACTCTTTGAAGGACTGGCTATGGAGAAGCTGGAAAAAGATTGGGTAAAATATCCTGTATTACATCTTGATCTTAATACGGAAAAATACGATACTCCAGAAAGTTTGGAGAATAAACTGAATGGGGCGTTGGTGGAATGGGAGAAGATATATGGCGAAGAGCCCTCCGAGAAATCTTTAGCGATGCGTTTTGAGGGGATTATTAAGCGTGCCTGTCAGCAAGAGGGGCAAAGTGTGGTGATCCTAGTGGATGAGTATGATAAGCCGATGTTACAGGCTATTGGTGATGATGTTTTGCAAAAAAGTTTCCGCAATACATTGAAGGCCTTCTACGGTGCATTGAAAAGTCAGGACGGCTGTATTAAGTTTGCTTTGTTGACGGGAGTTACCAAGTTCGGTAAAGTCAGTGTATTCAGTGATTTGAATAACCTGAATGACATTTCAATGTGGAATAAGTATATAGACATTTGTGGTGTGAGCGAACAGGAACTATACGATAATCTGGATGCCGAACTTCATGAATTTGCCAATGTTCAGGGGGTTACGTATGAAGAGATATGTGCCCGGTTGAAAGAAATGTATGATGGTTATCATTTCACGCACAATTCCAAAGGAATGTATAATCCCTTCAGTCTGCTTTTAGCTTTTGATAGGAATGAGTTTAAAAGCTACTGGTTTGAAACAGGTACTCCCACTTATTTAGTGGAATTGCTGAAGAAACACCATTACGACCTTCATCGGATGGCCCATGAAGAAACCGATGAACAGGTACTGAACAGTATAGATTCTGAATCTACCAATCCTATTCCGGTGATTTATCAGAGTGGATACCTCACTATTAAGGGGTATGATGAAGAATTTGGTATTTACCGTTTAGGTTTTCCTAATCGTGAAGTGGAGGAAGGATTTATCCGTTTTCTGCTTCCTTATTATGCGAACGTCAATAAAGTGGAATCTCCCTTTGAAATCCAAAAATTTGTTCGTGAGGTACGTGCTGGTGATTACGAATCTTTTTTCCGTCGTCTGCAAAGTTTCTTTTCTGATATTCCATACGAGCTTGCCCGCGAATTGGAATTACATTATCAGAATGTACTTTATATTGTATGTAAACTGGTCGGTTTTTATGTAAAAGCGGAATATCATACGAGTGAAGGCCGTGTGGATATGGTATTGCAGACTGACAAGTTCATCTACATCATGGAATTTAAACTGAATGGTACAGCGGAAGAAGCTCTGCAACAGATAAATGACAAGCATTATTCCCGACCATTTGAAACGGATTCACGAAAACTCTTCAAGATTGGTGTGAATTTCAGTGCTGAAACGAGAAATATAGAAAAGTGGTTGGTAGGGAATTAATGTTTTATTGTTATACAATCATTCTTTTTGCATGATAGCTAAGAATCGTTATCTTTGGTATAAAGAATAATTGTTTTATCGTTATGAATCAGAATCCTTTTATTACTTCTGGGTATGTGGCTTAAGCGGAAACTTTTGCCTGCGATGGATATAAGGTTCTTCGTCAAATTTGGTGGTACTTCTTCTATTGTGAATAA